>JBHHXI010000025.1:0-27376 GCA_046756945.1 Rhodospirillales bacterium | reverse complement strand
GCCGCGCTCCTAGCCGGAAACCTCGCAAGACCGTCGTATAGCGTACGAATCTCTGAGACAGGACACTAACAGGCTGCTGAAAAAGGGCGTTGCTGGTGCCTTATGCTTCGAGACGGCGCTCCGCGCCTCCTCAGCATGAGGGGTAAGTGTTTGATTATATGAGAATCCTCATCCTGAGGAGCCGCCCAAAGGGCGGCGTCTCGAAGGATAGGACGGCACATGGGTGGTTTTTCAGCAGCCTGCTAACCCCGTGCCCGTTCCACCGAGTTGATGACAGGGGTGGCCCTGAGCGCCGCGATGATGTTGGTCAGGTGCTTCACATTACGCACCTCGACATCGATCACCATGTCGAAAAACTCAGCCGACCGCGTGGTTATCTTGAGGTTGCTGATGTTGCCTTCGTTCTTGGCGATCACCGTCGACAGGTTTCCCAGGCTGCCCGGCTCGTTGAGGACCGTCAGATAAACGCGGGCCACATGAACATCGAGGGATTCGCTGTCCATCTCCCAGGAAACGTCAAGCCAGCGCTCGGGCTTTTCCGCATGGTCTTCAAGGGTCTCGCAGTCAATCGTGTGGATGGTCACCCCCTTGCCCGTGGTGACGATGCCGACGATGCGGTCGCCCGGCAGCGGATAGCAGCACATGGCGAAATGCACCGCCATGCCGGGGATGAGGCCCTTGATGGGTATGGCGGCGCCCTTGCCCTTCTTTTTCGCCTTGCGGGTCCGGGCGCGGGCCAGGGGCACCACCTTTTCGTCCCTGCGCTTCTTTTTCCTGGTGCCGGGAAAGACGGCTTCCACCACGTCGCGGCCGGTGTGATGGCCGGCGCCCACATCGGCGCACAGTTCATCCGCGTCGTCCACCTTGAATACCTTCAGGACCCCCTTCAGGGCCTTGTTCGTGAACTCGTACCCCTCTTCGTGGAATGCCCGATCAAGAATCGCGCGCCCCAACTGCACGTACTGGTCGCGCTCTTTGGAGCGGATGAAGCGGCGGATGCGCGAGCGCGCCTTGCCGGTGACCACGAAACGCTCCCAGGTGGGCGACGGCGTCTGCGCCTTCGACGTGATGATCTCCACCTGGTCGCCGTTCCCGAGCTGGGTGCGCAGCGGCATCATGCGTCCGTTGATCTTGGCGCCGACGCAATTGTCCCCGACTTCGGAGTGGACGGCGTAGGCGAAGTCGACCGCGGTCGCCCCGCGCGGCAGGTTGATCAGGTCGCCCCTGGGGGTGAAGCAGAACACCTGGTCCCGGAACATCTCCAGCTTGGTGTGTTCCAGGAATTCCTCGGGTCCCGCGGCGGTTTCCAGGATGTCCAGAAGCTCCCGTATCCAGCGGTATTGGCGCCCGTCCATCCTGCCGGCGCCCTGCTTGTAGATCCAGTGCGCGGCGACGCCGTGTTCCGCGATATCGTGCATCTCGCGGGTGCGGATCTGCATTTCGATGCGCTGCCGTTCGGGTCCGAACACGCCCGTATGCAGGGAGCGGTAGCCGTTGGGTTTGGGCGTGCTGATGTAATCCTTGAAGCGTTCCGGGACGACCGCGTAGGCGCTGTGGACCACGCCCAGCGCCCGGTAACACTCCTCCACGGAATCGACGATCACGCGGAAACCCATGATGTCCGAAAGCCGCTCGAATCCGACTTCCTGGTGCCACATCTTCCGCCACACCGAGTACGGCGTCTTCTCGCGCCCGACGACCACGGCCTTGATCCCGGCTTCGTCCAGGGTGGCCCCCAACTGCGTGATGATGCGCTCGACCAGGTCGCCGCCCTGTTTACGCAGGAATTCCAGGCGTGCCAGGATGGAATTGCGGACATCGGGGTTGATCTCGGCGAAGGCCAGGTCCTCGAGCTCGTTTTTCATTTCGTGCATGCCGATCCGCTCGGCCAGCGGCGCGTAGATATCCATGGTCTCGGTCGCGATCCGCCGCCGCTTCCCGGGGTCCTCGATGTAGTAAAGGGTGCGCATGTTGTGCAGGCGGTCGGCCAGTTTGACCAGCAGGACCCGGATGTCCTCGGACATGGCCAGGACCAGCTTGCGGAAGTTCTCGGCCTGGGTCGCGTGGTCCGACTGAAGCTCGATGCGGGTCAGCTTGGTGACGCCGTTGACCAGGCGCGCCACCTCCTTGCCGAAGTGGCGTTCGATCTCCTTCAGGGTGGCCGGGGTGTCCTCGATGGTGTCGTGGAGGAGCGCCGTGACGATGGACGCGGAGTCCAGCTTATACGCGGTCAGAATCCCCGCCACCTCCATGGGATGGGAGAAATAGGGATCGCCCGAGGCCCGCTTCTGCACGCCGTGGGCCTTCATGGCGAAAACATAGGCGCGGTTAAGGGCGTCCTCGTCGGCGCCTGGATCGTACGCCTTGACCTGTTCGAGCAATTCGAACTGCCGGATCATGTCCGCCCCTGCCGTCCATCAACCGATACACAGGGGCCGGGCGACAGGCAACGGGGTGCGGCGCGGTCTTTTCCCGTGCCGCCGCACGGCCTCAGGCCTCCTTCGGCTCCGTCCCTTCCTCGCCGGCGCCCATGGGGGCTTCTTCGGCGCCGTTCTCCGACGGCGCCTCGGGCTCGATAGATTTGTCTTCTTTCACGGCGTCGGCGTCGTCCTCGAAGGCCATGTTGGGACTGGGGACGTCGGCCTCCGGCGCCGCCGGCTCGCCGGTTTCCAGAATGGCCGCCTGCTGGATGGCGATGCGGTCGACTTCGTCCTCTTCGGGTTCGTCCATCTCGACGTGTTTCTGCAGGCTCTTGACGAGCCCTTCCCTGAGATCATCGAGGTCGATGGTCTCATCGGCGATTTCGCGCAGGGCGACCACCGGGTTCTTGTCATTGTCGCGATCGAGGGTCAGTTCCGCGCCGGCCGCGATGCTGCGTGCCCGCTGCGCGGCCATCATGACCAGCTCAAAGCGGTTTGGAATCTTGGTTACACAGTCTTCAACCGTTACTCGGGCCATTACGACGTCTCCAAAGACGGTGAAAGGACGCTGGAAAAGCGCACGTTATATATGTTGCACAGCAACATAACGCAAGACGTTTAGGCGGTGAATCGACCCGAATCGGCCCCCGGGGGGACACGGGGGGTGTCCCCCCGGCAACGAAATGCGGGGGACGCCCCCGCGGCCCCCGCCGGCTTTCGGCGCCGGGCCGTTCCCACGCCCACGCGCCGTCATCCCCGGCGCCCAGCGCCCGCGGGCGGTGCCGGCGCCCCGTCCATGGGTTCGGCGACCTGGCCCGGCGGCAGGGCGGCAATAAGGTCCCCGACACCCAGGCCGGAAACCGGGTGGCGCCACCCGGGCGCCAGTTCCATCAGCGGCAGCAGAACGAAGGCGCGCTCGTGCATGCGGGGATGGGGCACCAGAACCCCGTCGGCGAGACCGGTCACCACGTTGCCGAAGGCGAGAAGATCGAGGTCGAGGATTCTGGGCGCGTTGGGTTCGCGGCGCCGGCGCCCGAACTGGGCCTCGATCCCGAGCAGGAGTTCCAGCACCCCGGCCGGCGTCGACGCCGACGCCACCTGTGCCACGCCGTTCACGTACCAGGGCTGCCGGGACACCGGCACGGGGGCGCTTCGGTACCAGCGCGAGCAACCGACGATGTCGAGTCCCGCCTCGGTCATGGCGGTGAGCGCGGCCTCGCAGGTGCTGCGCGGCGGACCGTGGCGGGGGCTCGGCAGGTTGGCGCCTATGCCGATGAAAATAAAAGCGTTTTTGTCCGATTCTTTGCTTGCGTCCATGGGGTGGCAGCCTTACCTATTGGGAGTATGGCATTTTGGCGTCCCGTGGCGCCCGGGCAACCCCAATTACGTGGCGCCGCCATTCCAAACCGATCGATTTAGTGGGTGCAAGCATATGAAGAAAAAGGACTTTACCGATGACCTTTTATCCAGAGGAACGCATTGGGCTGTTCATTGACGGATCCAACCTGTACGCCGCGGCCCGCGCCCTGGCCTTCGACATCGACTACAAGCGGCTTCTCGATTATTTCTCCACCAAAGGGCGCCTGATCCGCGCTTTCTATTACACCGCCCTCATGGAGGAACAGGAATACTCGCCCATACGTCCGCTGGTCGACTGGCTGGACTACAACGGGTATACCATGGTCACCAAGCCGACCAAGGAATTCACCGATTCCACCGGCCGGCGCAAGATCAAGGGCAACATGGATATCGAGCTCGCCATCGACGTGATGGAGATGGCCGAGCGCCTGGATCACATCGTCATCTTTTCCGGGGACGGCGACTTCCGCCGGCTGGTGGAAGCGGTTCAGCGCAAGGCCGTCCGGGTGAGCGTCGTCAGCACCGTGCGGTCGCAGCCGCCCATGGTGGCCGACGAGTTGCGGCGCCAGGCCGACTACTTCGTGGAATTGCAGGACCTGCAGCCCGATATCGCCCGTATCAGGGACCGCGAAGACAAGGACGAGGACGACCAGATGCCGCCCGATACCGAGATCCACCTGGAGACGGCGTAGAGATCGTGCGTTCCGCCCCCGCGGCCCCCGGGGGGACACGGGGGGTGTCCCCCCGCCAACGAAATGCGGGGGACGCCCCCGCGGCCCCCGGGGGGACAACACGGGGGGTGTCCCCCCGCCAACGAAATGCGGGGGACGCCCCCGCGGCCCCCGGGCGGGATTGTCCGCGGTGTGCGCGACTGGTCGAATACCGCCGGGCCAACCGGGCCGCCCATTCCCAGTGGCATAATGCGCCGGTTCCCGCCTTCGCCCCGGACGGCGCCGGCGGCGATGTGGCCCTGCTGATCGTCGGGCTGGCGCCGGGGCTGCGCGGCGCCAACCGCACGGGCCGCCCCTTTACCGGCGATGTCGCCGGCGACCTGCTGTTCGGCACCCTGCTCGCCTTCGGATTGGCCGAAGGGACCTACGGGGCCAGGGCCGACGACGGGCTCCGCCTGGTCGGCTGCCGCATCACCAACGCCGTCCGCTGCGTGCCGCCGGAAAACAAGCCCACGGGCCCGGAGGTCGCGGCCTGCCGCCCCTTTCTGGCCGGCGAGATCGGCGCCCTTCGCCACCTCAAGGTCGTCCTTGCCCTCGGCGTCGTCGCCCACGGCGCCGTGGTGGCGGCGTTGGGCGGGAAGAAAAGCGCCTGGCCCTTCCGCCACGGCGCCGTGCACCGCCTGGGATGCGGCCTGGTGCTGGCCGACAGTTACCACTGCTCGCGCTACAACACCAATACCGGCAGGCTCACCGAGGCCATGTTCCACGCCGTGTTCGAGCGGATCGCGCCGATGCTGAACGACTAGGTGCGTGAAATTTGGCGTTTGCCGCGCCTCGGCTCCGCTTGCTATACCCCGCAGGCATATCCGAGAAAAATGGGAGAACGGGCGTGGAGATCGTCTGCCTCGACCTGGAAGGCGTCCTCATTCCGGAAATCTGGATCAGCCTGGCCGAACGCACGGGCATCGAGGCCCTGCGCGCCACCACCCGCGAGGTTCCCGACTACGACGCACTGATGCGCCAGCGCCTGCGCATCTTCGAAGAGCACGGCCTGGGGCTGCCCGAGGTCCGGGCGGCGGCGGACGCCGTGGGGCCGCTGGAGGGGGCGAGGGAATTCATGGACTGGCTGCGCCAGCGATTCCAGGTGGTCATTCTTTCGGACACCTATTATGAGTTCGCCCACCCCCTCATGCGCCAGCTCGGCTGGCCGACGCTCTTTTGCCACCGCCTCCAGGTGGAGGACGGCGGACGTATCGCCGATTACCGTCTGCGCCTGCCGGACCACAAGGTCCAGGCCGTGGCGGCGTTCCGGGGCCTGAATTTCAAGGTCTTCGCCGCCGGCGATTCCTATAACGACACCGGCATGTTGAAAGAGGCCGACAGGGGGATCCTGTTCCGCCCCCCCGACAACGTGGCGCGAGAATTCCCCCGCTTCCCCGTGGCCCGCGAATACGGCGAACTGCAGGACCTGTTTCTCGGGGCCAGCGAGTACTGCGGGGACAAGGAATCCTGATTAATTATCTGGAACTTACCCGCGGTTCCTCGGCAATCAGGTCAAGAGCGCGGCGGGCGGAGGAACGGGCCTCACCCATGCTCGTCTTTTTCCGGATCGAGCAACCGGTGCAAGTGCACGATGACGTACTTGACGTGGGCCTCGTCGACATGGGCCTGGCTGGCCGCGCGCCAGGCCTCCAGCGCCTTCTTGTAGCTGGGAAAGATGCCGACCACGTCCAGGGTGTCGACGTCGGTGAATTCCATCTCCCGCGAATCCTTCACTTCGCCACCGAACACCAGGTGAAGCAGCGGCTTTGCCATGGATTATCCTCCGCGTTGATAGTCACTACCCGCGCCGCCGATTTCGCCCGCGCCGGCGGTCCGATTTGACTCCATGGATGTTATTATGGGGGCGGCGGCGGTCGCAGACATCCCCAAAGCCCGAAACCGGCAAGGATTTTCGCCCCGCCCTGGACCAAGGGAACACATGACATGATCGATCTCCATACCTGGCCGACGCCCAACGGGTTCAAGGTTTCCATCATGCTCGAGGAAACCGGCCTGCCCTATACCGTCATCCCGGTCGATATCTCCGCGGGCGACCAGTTCAGGCCCGAGTTCCTGAAAATCAGCCCCAACAACAAGATGCCCGCCATCGTCGACCACGACGGGCCGGACGGCGGCCCGTACGCCCTGTTCGAATCGGGCGCCATTCTCATGTACCTGGCGGAAAAGACCGGCCGCTTCATGCCGTCCGCCGTCGCCGGGCGCTACCGGGTCATCCAGTGGCTGATGTTCCAGATGGGCGGCATCGGCCCCATGCTGGGCCAGGCCCATCACTTCCGCCAGTACGCCCCGCAACCCCTGCCCTATGCCATCGACCGCTACACCAACGAAGCCGGGCGCCTCTACGGCGTGATGGACCGCCGGCTCGGCGACAGCGAATACCTGGCCGGCGACTACTCCATCGCCGACATCGCCTGTTTTCCCTGGATCCGGTCCTACGAACGCCAGGGGCAGAAGCTCGAGGACTTCGCCAACGTGAAACGCTGGTTCGAGGCCATCGGCGCCCGCCCGGCGGTGCACAAAGGCCTCCAGGTGCTGGCCGACCGCCGCAAGCCGCCGGGCGAGATGGACGCGAAAGAGCGTTCGGTCCTGTTCGGCGCCGAGCAGTACAAGCGCCGGTAACGCCGCGCATCGGCGCCGCCTTTCCCGGCGCCGCCCGGCCGGCGGACAACTTTCCACCGCTCCGTTAACCGTGACCGGGGTCCCATCGGTCCAAAAGCTTTGGCGACAAATATGGTTAAGTTGCCTTTTTCCGGCGGTCCAGATTCTAGTAGAGGTATATTTGATATTTGAGCTCAGTCTATTTGAATTCCGCTCCTCGTCTACTTGCGCCCGGGGGAATATTTACTGGAATCCTTGACACCGGCCCATGGACCGATGATATATATTGACCTCCCATGTGGGGGAAGAAGACCATCATTCACCGCGGAACCGGTCCGGATCGCCCATGACGTCCAAGTTGGATGCCAGCGACGTGGAGTTCATCCACCCGAAAAAAACCGCGCCCAAGGACGGCGGCGAACGGGTAAGGCTGACCCTCGACCAGATCGATTACCCGTCTTACCTGGTGAACAGCCGGTTCGAACTGGTGTGGGCCAACGACCAGGCGCAGGCGCACATCCTCGGCGCCGACGGCGAACTTCCCAGCGATATCACCGAGCGCAACCTTTTCACCCTGTTCCTGCAAAGCGGCATGGTGACCCAGGCCGAAGGCCGCGACGAAATCCTCCGTTTCCATCTGTCCATCGCCAAGAACCGGGTCTCCAAGGCGGCCCTGCTCGGTCTCGATCTTGCGGCCGGGGAAGGAGACGCGGAAAACCTGGTCCGCCTGTACGACGCGGTGAAGCCCGCCGGCCGCAAGCAGATCCTGCACACCGAGGTCAACCTGGCCAAGCCCGGGAGTCCGGACCAGTGGCACACGCTTTATGCCAGCTTTTTCCGCGAAGGCATCTTCTTCGCCTATGCGCCGGCGGGTGACAGCAGCGAATCCCTGCTCCAGCTCCTCGCCCGGCGCGACATCGTCATCCGGGATTTCGTCAAGAAACGGCGTCCCTACCTGACGCCGCTGGCGGTGGTCGTCGCCGACATCCAGGATTCGATGAAGATCTGCGCCGAGCTGCCGGCGGAGGAATACTTCGAGCTGATCAACGAGGTGTGGGGCGCCATGGAGCCCCTGTTGCGCAAATATTACGCCACCCACGGCAAGCACGTGGGCGACGGCATGGTCTATTACTTCTTCCCCCAGCCCGATTGCAGCTACGTCATGAACGCCATCCGCTGCGCCCAGGAAATGAAGGACACCATGCGCGAAATCAGCCGCACGTGGCGCAACCGCAAGAACTGGACCAACGAGCTTCGCTTCAATATCGGTCTCGACGAAGGGCAGGAGTGGTTCGGCACCTACCAGACCGCCACCCACATCGAGTTCACCGTCCTCGGCGACACCATCAACACGGCCGGCCGGCTCAGCGATTTCGCCCGCTCCGGCGCCGTCTGGGTGACCAAGAGCATGCTCGGCAAACTGTCGTCGAAAGACCGCGCCGGGGTCCATTTCGGGGTACGCAGAACCGGCGAGGACGGGGCCGAGATCGTCGTTCCCACCACCTATTCGCGCATCTCCAACCTGGTCGACCTGGAGAATCCCAGGTACGAAAAATTCCAGAATATCGGCGCCCTTCCGGTCACCGAAATCCTCGACGTGGAGCCGCGGAAAAGCTAAGCCACCGCGCCGGCCGCCCCCTGCCCTCGCCGGTGCGCCGGCGCCGGCCTCCGTTGTCGCGCAACAGCCTCGCCTTCTGGCGCTTCCAGTCACGCTCCTTGACGGCGACGCGCTTGTCATAGGTGCGCTTGCCGCGCGCCAGCGCCAGCTCCACCTTGGCCAGGCCGGTGGCGGTGAAGTAGACGGAAAGCGGGACCACGGTCATGCCCTTGCGCTGGACCGCGACGAACAATTTGGCGATCTCGCGCCGGTGCAGCAGAAGCTTGCGCGGCCGCCGGGGCTCGTGATTGAAGCGGCTGGCCGCCGTGTACTCGGGGATGTGGGCGTTGAGCAGGAACAGCTCGCCCTCGCGCTCGCCGGCATAGGCCTCGGTGATGGCGGCGCGGCCCTGGCGCAGGGACTTCACCTCGGTGCCGGTGAGCACGATGCCCGCTTCGAAGGTTTCCTCGATGGCGTAGTCGTGGCGCGCCTTGCGGTTCTGCGCCACGACGGTGCCGCGGCCTTTCCTGCGCGCCATCGGCCCAACGCCCTATACTGGGTTACGGCTCAGGCCAGCAGGCCGGCCCCGGTCAGGGCGCCCTTGACCTGCGCCTTGCCGGCGTCCGAGATTTCGCACAGGGGCAGCCTGACCTCGGGCAAGCATTTGCCGAGCAGGCTGGCGGCGTATTTCGCCGGGGCCGGGCTGGATTCGCAGAACATGGCCAGATGCACCGGCATCAGGGTGTCCTGCAACTCCATGACCGTATCCAGGTCGCCGTCCCGCCAGGCCTTGTGCAGGTCGGCGCACATCCTGGGCGCGATGTTGGCGGTCACCGAGATGCAGCCCTGGCCGCCGCCGGCGAGGAACGGAACCACGGTCGCGTCCTCGCCGCTCATCTGACAGAACCCGGGCCCGATGACCATGCGGGTCTTCAGGGGCCGGGCGAGGTCGCTGGTCGCGTCCTTGACGCCGATCATGTTGGGCAGCCTGGCCAGCCGCGCCATGGTTTCCACCGACATGTCGACGATGCTGCGCCCGGGAATGTTGTAGATGAGGATCGGCAGGTCGGCCGCGTCGTGGACGGCCTTGTAGTGTTGATAGAGTCCTTCCTGGGTCGGCTTGTTGTAATACGGTGTCACCACCAGGGCGGCGTCGGCGCCGGCCTCCTTGGCGTGGCGGGTGAGCTCGATCGCCTCTTCGGTGGAGTTGGAGCCGGTGCCGGCGACGACCGGCACCTTGCCGCGCGCCACCTCGATGCACAACTCCGTGACACGCATGTGCTCGGCGTGGCTGAGCGTCGGCGATTCGCCGGTGGTTCCGCACGGAACCAAACCGTCGGTGCCCTGCTCGATGTGCCATTCGACGAGGGACTGGAAGGCGGGCTCATCCACCATGGTGTCCTTGAACGGCGTGATCAGGGCGACAAAGGACCCCTTGAACATGCCTTCCTCCCTTGGTTTGGGTCTGCGTGAGCGGCGAACATACTCTCAATAAACGCGCCCCGGCAAGCTAGTGACGCCGGCCCGGCCCGCCGACCCGCCTTGTGGCGACGGTTAGCACTTTCTACATTTCAGCTTGGTACCCTCCATCCTGATGATGGAGGGTACCAGCGGAAACACCCATGCCGTCGGCGACCAGGCCTCCGCGAAGGCGAGGCGGGAGACAGGACGTTTGTTGAAACGCATGCAGGCCGCCGTCCTCGTCGGCCTGGTGGTGATCGTACCCGGGCCGGCACAGGCGCGGACGGACGTGCTGACGCCGGCGGACGCGCGGGCGGCGAAGGCCGTCTTCAAGGCCATCGACCGGGACAAGTGGAAGCGCGCCCGGCGTCTCACCGGCCGCATCGCCGATCCCCTGGTGGTCAAGATCATCCACTGGCTGGACTTCACCCGCCCGAACACCGACGCCTCGTTCCGCGACATCGCGGACTTCATCGCCGGCAACCCGGACTGGCCCTACCAAAAGACCCTGCGGCGCCGGGCCGAGGAGGCGATGGACGCCAGGACCCCCACCGACGAAGTCCTTGCCTGGTTCCGCACCCACGAGCCGGTGATCGTCGACGGCCGGGTGCGCTACGGCGCCGCCCTCCTCGCCGCCGGCGAAAAGGACAAAGCCCGGGCCGTCCTGCGCAAGGCATGGATCGACGGAAATTTCGGCAAGCGCCAGGAACGGGACTTCTACAAGCGGTACCGCGCCCTGCTGACCAGCGGGGACCACGAGCGCCGGCTCGACCGGCTGTTGTGGGAGGGCCGCTACTGGCCGGTGCGCCGCATGCTGCGCAAGGTCAACGCCCGCCAGCGGGCGCTCGGCGAGGCCCGGCTTCTGCTTCGGAAAAGGCTGGGCAACGTGGACCGGGCCATCGCCCGGGTCCCCGCCGACCTGAAGGATCATCCGGGCCTCGTGTACGAGCGCCTGCGGTGGCGGCGGCGCAAGGGCCGCGACGATTCCGCCCGCGAGCTGCTCGTCAACCTGCCCCACGGCGTGGCGCATCCGGAAAAGTGGTGGACCGAGCGCGCCATCCTGGTCCGCCGCGCCCTGCAAAAAGGCTTTATTTCGGACGCCTACGTGATCGCCCGGGAACACGGTCTCAGGCACGGCGCGGATTTTTCCGAGGCCGAGTGGCTGGCCGGCTGGATCGCCCTGCGCTTTCTCGAGGAAGGCGGGGACGCCCTGGATCATTTCGCGGCCATGTTCGACGCCGTGAGATACCCCGTGAGCCGCGCCCGCGGGGCCTATTGGGCGGGCCGCGCCGCCCAGACCATGGGCCGGCCCGGCCTGGCGGATTCCTGGTACCGCGCCGCCGCCCGCCACCCGACCGCCTATTACGGCCAGCTGGCGGCGGCGCGCCTGCGTCCCGGGCGCGGCCTTGAACTGCCGCCCGAGCCCGAGCCCGATGCGTCCGAGGTGGCCGCCTTCGAGGGGCACGAGCTGGCGCGGGTGGTGCGGATTCTGAGCCGGCTGAAGAGGCGGGACGAGCTCAGGCCCTTCGTGCTGGGCCTGGGCAACGCCGAGGACGCGCCCGGCTGGCGGGCGATGACGGCGGTGCTGGCGCGGGCCCACCGCCGGCCCGACCTGGCCATCGCCGTGGCCAAGAAGGCCGGCCGCGCCGGCCGCACGCTGGTCGAGGCGTCGTATCCCCTGTTGAAGGCCTCGGTGCTCGCCGGCGCTTCCGGAAAATCCGCCATCGAGGCGCCCCTGGTGCTGGCCATGGTCCGCCAGGAGAGCGCCTTCAACCCCAGGGCGACCAGCGGCTCGGGCGCCCACGGGCTCATGCAGCTGCTGCCCCGCACCGCCTACACGGTGGCGCGGCGACTCAACGTGCGCTATTCGCGCAGCCGCCTGACCTCGGATTACCGCTACAACCTGAGGCTCGGCCAGGCGTACATCGCCGGCCTGTTGAAAAAGTATGACGGGTCCTATGTGCTCGCCCTGGCCGCCTACAACGCGGGCCCGTCGCAGACCAACAAATGGATACGCGACAACGGCGATCCCCGCGACAAGTCCATCGATGTCATCGACTGGATCGAGATGATTCCCTTCGACGAGACCCGCAACTACATCCAGCGGGTCCTCGAAAACCTCCAGGTGTACCGCCGGCGCCTCGCCGACAAGGAGGTGGTGCTGATGCTGGAAAGCGACCTTCGGCGGTAGCGGCGTCCGCCAACCGGCCCGGGTTGACCCCGGCGGTGCGCCGGACCATAAATCCCCGACGGTAACGGTTCGACCTGGAGGCCCCCATGAACACGACTCCGGCACTGGACGACATCGGCGCCTGCGTCTTCGACGCCTACGGCACCCTGTTCGACGTGGCGGCGGCGGCGGCGCGCTGCGGCGACGACCTTGGCGACAAGGCCGCCCCGCTCGCCGCCCTGTGGCGCACCAAGCAACTGGAGTACACGTGGCTGCGCAGCCTCATGGACGAATACGTGGACTTCTGGCAGATCACCGGAGACGGCCTGGACTACGCCATGGCCACCCTCGGCATCGGCGGCGATTTGCGCCCACGGCTCATGGACCTGTACATGCGCCTGGACGCCTATGGCGAGGTCAAGGACGTGCTGGGCGGCCTCACGGCGGCCGGCATCAAGACGGCGATCCTGTCCAACGGCGCCCCGGTCATGCTGGAGGCGGCGGTCAAGAACGCCGGCATCGACGACCTGCTCGACGACGTGTTGTCGGTGGATTCGATCGGCATCTACAAACCCCATCCCCGCGTCTATCAGTTGGCGATGGACGGCCTGGGCCTGCCGGCCGGGCGCATCTGCTTCATGTCGTCGAACGCGTGGGACGTGTCCGGCGCCGCCAACTTCGGCTTCCGCGTCGTATGGGTCAACCGCTTCGGACAGCAGCAGGAACGCCTCCCGGGCGCCCACGAGCACGAAATCTCCACCCTGGCGGAACTCCCCGCCCTCCTCGGATTGTGACCGGGGCGGGCGGCGACGGCGGAGGCGCCTTCCGCGAACGCACGTACTCGTCCCAGGACGGGCTCAGGCTCTATTACCGGGAGTACGGCGACCGTCTTTCGGCCGCCACGCCGGTGCTGTGCCTGGCGGGGCTGACGCGCAACTGCAAGGACTTCCACGGCCTGGCGCTGCGTCTTTCGTCCGGGCGGCGGGTGCTGTGTCCCGATTACCGGGGACGGGGCCGCTCCGAATATGACCGCGATTGGCGGCGCTACGTGCCGCGCACCTACGTCGACGACCTGCGCCACCTGCTGGCGGCGGCCAATGTGCACGAGGCGGTGGTTGTCGGCACGTCCCTTGGCGGCATCCTGGCGGCGGCCATGGCGGTGGCCATGCCGTGCGCCGTGGCCGGCGCGGTGCTCAACGATATCGGTCCCGATATCGACCCCCGCGGGATGGCGCGCCTCATCGCCTACCTCGGCGACGACCGCCCCCAGCCCGACTGGGCGGCGGCGGCGCGCCACCTGCGCCAGACATTACCGGACCTTCCGGTGCACGGCGAAGAGGGCTGGCTGACCTTCGCCCGCAACACCTACCGCGAAGGGGACGACGGGCGGTTGATCTTCGATTGGGATCCGGCGTTGATCAAGCCCGTGCTCCGGGGCGGCGGCGGCACCGACCTGTGGCCCGTGTTCAGGGCGCTGAGAGGGGTGCCGGTCCTGGCCGTGCGCGGGGCGAAGTCGGACGTCCTCGGCCGGGCGACGTTCGCCCGCATGGCCGGGGAGCTGCCCGGCCTGGCGCAGATCACCGTGCCCGGCGTCGGCCATGTGCCGGACCTGGCGCAAGCGGACACCGTGGAGGCCATTCATGCCCTGCTCGCCCGCGCCTGACCGTCCCACCGTCGCCGATGTGAAGGACGCCGCCCGGCGCCTGCGCGGCCATGCGGTGAGGACGCCGCTGGTCGAATCGGCGCGTCTCAACGAACAAGTGGGCGGCCGCCTGCTGGTCAAGGCGGAGATGCTTCAACGCACGGGCGCGTTCAAGTTCCGCGGCGCCTACAACCGTATTTCGAGGATCGACGAGGCGGCGCGGCCCCGCGGCGTGGTCGCGTATTCATCGGGCAATCACGCCCAGGGCGTGGCGGCGGCGGCGGCCCTGTTCGGCATCCCGTCCCTGATCGTCATGCCCGGGGACGCCGCCGCCACCAAGATCGCCGGCACCCGCGCCTATGGCGCCGAGGTCGTGTTCTACGACCGTGCGCGGGAAAGCCGCGTCGAGCTGGCCGAACGGCTGGCCGCGGAACGGGGCGCCACGCTGGTGCGGCCCTATGACGATCCCTACATCATTGCCGGACAGGGGACGGTCGGCCTGGAACTGGCGGTCCAGGCGAGGGAAATGGACGCCCCTCTGGACGCCGTGCTGGTGCCGTGCGGGGGCGGCGGACTGGTTTCCGGTTGCGCCCTGGCCCTGGCCGATGAAAGCCCGGACACCGCCATCTATGCCGTCGAGCCCGAGGCGTTCGACGACACGGCGCGGTCCCTGGCCGCCGGCAAGCGGCTTCGCGTCGCCGCCGGCGCCCGGTCGTTCTGTGACGCCCTTCAGCCGCCGACCCCCGGCAAGTTGACGTTTGCCATCAATATCCGTCTTCTCGCCGGCGGCCTGGCGGTCGGCGACGACGTGGTGGCCCGGGCCATGGCGGCGGCGTTCGCCCATTTCAAGCTGGTCGTGGAGCCCGGCGGCGCGGTGGCGCTGGCGGCGTGCCTGAGCGGCGCGTTCGATTGCCGCGGAAAGACGGTCGCGGTGGTGTGTTCCGGCGGCAACGTGGATGCGGACGTATTTCGCGCCGCCCTGGCCGGGGTGGAGTAATAAGAAGCACGCCCCCCTTTGGCGGGGGCGGGTGGAGATCTAGAGTCCGGTCACCAAATTCTTGGCATTGTCGCCTTTGGATGGCGCGGCGGGCTTGGAATCGTCCTTTGGCGAAGCGCCCGGGGCGGTGCTCACCAGGTTGATCTTGCCCTCGGCCTGGAATTCGCCCTCGCGCATGCGCTTGCAGTGGCCCTCCAGGAACGCGCCTTCCTCTATGGACAGGTTTTCGTGCAGGATGTTACCGACCACGTGGGCGCTCTTGGCCAGGGTCACGGCGCGGGCCTTGATCTGGCCGTTGACCTTGCCATAGACGCGAACCGAGTCGCTGACGACCTCGCCCTTAACCGTGGCGCTCTCGCCGATGAGCAGAACCTTGGTGCGGATATCGCCGTCGATGAAACCATCGACCTGGACCTCGCCTTCGCTGTTCAGGTCGCCGACGATACGCAGATCGGCCCCGATGATCGAGGGCGCCGCCGGCTTTCGCGAAACCTGAACTGCTGGCTTATTGCCGGGCTCTTTTTTACTCTTGGAAAACATGGCGTCCTGCCTTGATGAACTTCATAGGGTTCTTGGGCTTGCCCTTGAACGTAATCTCGTAATGGACATGTGCACCCGTACTACGACCGGTGCTGCCAAGCAAGCCGATCTTATCACGGAATTTAAGGTGCTGCCCTTTTTTAACAAGGATTTTGTGGAGATGCCCATAGCGGGTCTTGATTCCGGCCCCGTGATCGACTTCGACCAGCTTTCCGTATTTGCCGCTCCAGCGCGCGTAGGTGACCACGCCCGGTGCCGTGACGTAAACCGACGATCTGAAGACGCTGCCCAGATCGACCCCGAAATGGGCGGCCCATTTCCTGTTGATGGGGTCGCGCCGCTTGCCGAACCGGCTGGTGACGGAAAAGGAATCGAGGGGCGCGGTCAGGGGCAGTTTGCGCATCACCGATTCGAGGGCCTGGGAATGCTGAAGGCGGGCGTCCAGGGTGGTGAGATTGGCTTTCAGGCGGTCGGCGGGAAGGGCGTCGGGCTCGACCTCGATGAAGGGGCTGAAGGGCCCTCCCTGCCCCCTGGGCAGGCCGGTGTCCGCCTCGAGAAGCCGGTCCGCGGTCAGCCCCGTTAACCGCACCACCTTCTCCATGGATTCGATGTGGGCGACGGCGCGCTCGGTCAGGCGTTGCACCGATGCCAGTTCCGCTTTCTGGAGGTCGCCGAGCCGGGTTTGCAGATCGCTGATCTGGCGGCGCATCCGGTTGCCTTCGAACAGGGCCCGGTTGCGCTCCACCAGCGCGGTCTGCAAATCGACCTCGACCGTGCCCAGGTTGTCCTTGAGGGCGAAGTTGCGGTTTGCCAGGGCGCTCAACCTGTCTTCGATCTGGCGCAACTGCCTTTTCAGGTTCTCGCGCACGGCGATCACCTGCCTCCGTTCCTCATCGGTCGTCGTCAGGCGGTAGGCCACCGACTTCAGGTTTTGCTGGAGGACCGTGTTTCGCTCCACCAGGTTCAGCATCAGGGCGTGGTTTTCCTCCAGATCCAGGGTGATGGAGGTGAACTTCCTCTGATACTCGACGACCTCGCCGAGGAGACTCTGGTAAGCGAGGCGGGCATTGGCGATGTCAATGTCCCGGCTGGCGAGGACCTTTTCGTGGAGCACGAAGCTGACGGAGGTGAAGGCCGACCAGGCCCCCACCGATGCGAGCACGATCACCAGCGTGATCTGCGCCCGGCGGGAGACGGGGATATAGGAAATGCGGCCTTTGGCATGAAAGAAAAGATGTCGCTGGGGAAAAAGACGTCTTACCCAACGGGCGACCCGGCCCCGCCCGCCATCGCGCAGATTCCGCTCTTTCATTGTGCCCCCCCTTGTTCGGATGCGCCGGTGTCTTGACGCTCTTTAAGGAGAACGCCGCTCCTCATGGACACCCCTGTTTCCGGCGTCGGGCCGCTGAAAGGGCGCCGGGCGGCGTCTCCATCGCGCATCCGTTTTCCGGCGGAAACCGTATCGAGTAGCGGGGGGCCTTGCAAGTCCCGATTGGGCGCATTCCGGCGGCTTGCGCCGGGGCGATTGTGGCCCGCCGGAGGCGCCGCCGGCGCCGGGTGCGCGAGGCCGCGGACGGTTTGGCCGTACACTTTGGCGGCCTCGGGAGGTATGGTCGCGCTGACGCGGGCCGAGGGCACGGAAAGGACTTGCCACGTGAGGGCCGATCGGGGACTGCCCACCGGGCTGAGTTTGCGCACGCCGGCCGGCGTGGCGGCAACGTGGTTCGGGGTGGGATTTCTGCCCAAGGCGCCGGGGACATGGGGGTCGCTGGCCGCCCTGCCCTTCGCCTGGGCAATCCATCAGGCGCTGGGGCGCCCCGGCCTTGCCGCCGCCATCGTCATCGTGTTCATGGTCGGGGTGTGGAGTTCCACGGTTATCGTCGGGCGCGGCGGCGGCGGCGACCCGTCGGCCATCGTCGTCGACGAGGTGGTTGGACAGTGGCTGGTCCTGGTCGTCGTCCACCCGGACGTTTTGCTCTACGCCGCCGGGTTCGTTCTTTTCCGCGCCGCCGATATCGTCAAGCCGTGGCCGGTCTCGTGGGTGGAGCGGAGAGTCAAGGGCGGCCTGGGGGTGATGTTGGACGACGTGGCGGCGGCCGCGTACGGCGCCGCCGTGCTCTACGCCGTCGCCCGATGGCTGGAGGCATGACCATGTTCCCGGAGCGCGTCCTGCGCCTGGCCGGCGAGATCCTCGCCGCCTGCCGCGCCGGCGGCCTGCGCCTGGCCGTCGCCGAATCCTGTACCGGCGGGCTGGTCGCCGGCAGCCTGACCGCGGTGCCCGGGTCGTCCGACATGGTGGAGCGCGGCTTCGTCACCTACTCCAACGCGGCGAAAGTCGAAATGCTCGGCGTGCCCGACTCCGTGCTTGCCGCCCACGGCGCGGTCAGCGCCGAGGTCGTTCGGGCCATGGCCGAAGGGGCGGTGGAACGCTCGTCCGCCGATCTCGCAGTCGCCGTCACCGGCATCGCCGGCCCGGGCGGCGACACGCCGGCCAAGCCGGTGGGCCTCGTGCACATCGCGGCGGCGCGCCGTGGACGCGACACCGTGGACGAACGCCACGTCTTCTCCGGCGACCGCGCGGCGGTGCGCCTGCGGGCGGTGGAAGCGGCGCTGGTGCTGCTGCTCGGGCAGGCCACGGCGCCCGGCCGCTGAAATTCAATCGATAAACGGTTTGGTCACGGCGTTGCGTGAAAGCACCGGCCATTTACCCCCCGAATTGGCAGGACCCTACGGCAGCGGTATAATCCTAACCATGGACACCGAGTCGGAATGGCATTCGCTCCGGCTTCGCCTCGAAGCCCTGAAGGAAACCGTGGCCGGGGAGTTACGGAGCTATCCGCCACCGGTCCCGGCATGCGATGTACAGTTCAACCGCCTGCTGGAACTGCGCCGATTGCTGCCGCGGGAACTGGCACGCCTGGATCTTGCGGCGAATGACCAATCGATCACAATCGAGGATTTCATCCGCTCTTCGCCGTGCGAAGCGGCGTTGTCTGAATTGCTTCCCGGGCGCTGAGCGCCCACCGGCGTGGTTCGGATGGCGGGCCTCAGCAAGTGTAGGCTGGTGGCGCTCGACCACGTCATTCGGGGGATCAAATGCGCTTTCCGAAATCGATTGTCCAGGCCATGGGAATGGTCGGTATTTTACTGTTGGCGTCGTGCCAAACTACCGGCGCGGGAATCAAACTCCCGGACGGCTCCGTTGTCGGAACCTACCTCTACAAGCCATCGGGGAAAGGCCCCTATCCCGCCGTCATCGTCCTGCACCACGCCGGTGGCCTGACCGACCAGATCAAGGAATTCTCACGGGAATTGTCCGGTGAAAATTTCGTGACCGTGGCCGTTGCCTATACCACCGGAAGCGGCTGGCTTAGCGACAAGGTCGGCGCCGTCTACGATTATTTGCAGAAACTTCCCGAGGTCGATCCTCGACGCATTGGAATGGTCGGGTTTTCCAGGGGCGCCAGGTTGGGCAAGCAAATAGCCGTCGACTGGCAGAATGAATATCCCCTCCGGCCCTTACGGGCATTTGTTTCTTATTATGTGGGGCGCGGGGTCGAGATGCCTTCGACGGATCTTCCACCGATCCTCTTTCTCCACGGCGACAAGGATATCGAGACGGATGCGAAAACGGTTGTCGCGTTCTGTGACGAGCTAAAGCAGATGGGCAATGTTTGCGAGGCGAAGATTTACAAGGCCACGTATCATGCGTTTACGCACGACTCGAGTTACGGCGGATATGACCACCGTGCGACGGTCGATGCCTACACGCGTGCCGTCGCCTTCCTGAACAAATACCTCAGGGACGCGCCAATCAAATAATTGTCGGCTCCCGGTCGATATTGTCGACAAACTATTTTCAAGCCGCCGAAATTGGCACGAAGAGGACGAGACAAACCGGCGGATTGGCCGCCCGTTGGCAGAAACGCCGTCGCCGGTTCCGGGCAAGGGCGCGTCGGGCTACAATCGCTCCGGTTTTCGAGGTTATCCGGGAAAGATCGGCGAAGATCATTCGGATTGAAGGGGGGAGGAAGTTATGTCGGAAACAGCGCATCATCAGATTGTCATCGTCGGCGGTGGAGCGGCTGGGATCACGGTCGCCGCCGCCCTTCGCCGCCGGGAAGGCCGACGCGGACTCGATATCGCCATCATCGAGCCGGCCGATCTCCACTACTATCAGCCGGCGCTCACGCTGGTCGGCGCGGGTGTCCAATCCCTGGCCAAAACCCGCCGTTCGGAAAGCGATCTGATCCCGCCTCGGGTAGCGTGGATCAAGGACGCGGTAACAGGCTTCGACCCCGAAAACAACGAAGTCAAACTGGCCTCCGGAGATACGCTCACCTATGGGTATCTTGTGGTATGTCCGGGTCTTGAGCTGAACTGGGACGGTATCGAGGGCATACGGAATACGCTGGGCGAGAACGGTGTTTGCAGCAATTACGACCCCAGGTACGCCGAATACACCTGGACCTGCATCCAGAATCTCCAACCCGGAGCCAAGGTCCTATTTACCCAACCGCCCCTCCCCTTCAAGTGTCCGGGAGCGCCCCAGAAGATCGCCTATCTCGCCGCCGACCACCTGAAGAAGCGTGGAATCCTCGGTGATTGTGATCTGCATTTTCTGTTGCATGCGCCGGCTATGTTCTCGGTACCCTTGTTTGCCCCCGAACTCGCCAAGGTTGCCGCAAGATATGGCATCAACGTGCACTTCCAGCACAACCTGGTGGCAATCGACGGTGGTACGGGGAAAGCCACTTTCGAAGTCGCTGGTGGCGACGGCGCGGGCAAAACCGTCACCTTGGATTTCGACATGATCCATGTAACACCGCCGCAGTCGCCGCCCGGGTTCGTGAGAACAAGCCCGCTCGCCAACGGGGCGGGGTATGTGGCCGTCCATCAGAACAGCATGCAGCACACGAAATATGAGAACGTGTTCGGACTGGGCGATGCCGGTTCGACGCCGAACTCGAAGACGGCGGCCGCGGTCAGGAAACAGGCGCCCATTGTCGTGCGCAACCTGCTGCATCTCATCGACGGCGGCACCCCGGAGGAAGGCTACGATGGTTATGCGTCATGCCCGCTCACGACGGCATACGGCAAGGTCATGATGGCCGAGTTCATTTACGGTGGCAAAGTGACGCCGACCTTCCCCCTGGACCCACGCAAGGAACGTTGGACCTACTGGCGGATAAAGACCACGGGTCTGCCGTTGATGTACTGGGACTACATGCTGAAAGGGCACGAGTGGTTTTTCGCGCACGATGTCGATTACGTCGCGCCGGCGGGTTAAGGCAGGCTGAAGATCGAAAGCCGACGTTTTTTGGGGGACGCGCCTAGCGCGCCCCCGGGGCGTCCGGGGCGGCCTCCGCCGGTGCGGCCGCGGGGCCGCCGTACATGGCGCGGGCCCGTTTCTCGAAGGCGGAGACCATGATCCTGACCGCCTCGTTGAACAGGACGCCCATCATCCGCTGCATGAGCCGCGAGCGGAACTCGAAGTCGATGTAGAAATCGATCAGGCACGCACCGTCGCCGCGGGGCTCGAAGACCCAGTGATTGTTCAGATACTTGAACGGCCCTTCGAAATAGGAGACGTCGATGCGCCGGGGACGGTCGAACACGTCCCTTGTCGTAAAGCCTTCGCGGAACATCTTGAAGCCGATCACCATGTCGGCCATGAGGGTGTTGCCCTCGCGCTTGCGCACGCGGGCCGCCACGCACCAGGGCAGGAATTCGGGGTAGCGTTCGACGTCGGCCACCAGGTCGAACATCTGTTCCGGCGTGAACGGTACGATGCGATTTTCCGCGTGGGTGGGCATGGCGTTGGTTACCCGGCCCGGGCTTTCGCCTGGCGCGCCGCGCGCAGGGTCTCGAAGTCCCTGTCGGCGTGATAGGACGACCGCGTCAGCGGCGACGACGCCACCATCAGGAATCCCCTGGCCAGCGCCAGACGCCGGTAGTCCTCGAACTCGTCCGGCGTGACGTAGCGATCGACGGGCGCGTGGCGGGGCGTCGGCCGCAGGTACTGGCCGATGGTCAGGAAATCGACACCGGCCGAGCGCTGATCGTCCATCACCTGCAGGACTTCGCTGCGCTCCTCGCCCAGTCCGACCATGATTCCCGATTTCGTGAAGATGGTCGGGTCGATCTTCTTCGCCTGGTCCAGCAGGCGCAGCGAATGGAAGTACCGCGCCCCCGGGCGGATCGTCGGATAGAGCCGGGGCACCGTTTCCAGATTGTGGTTGAAGACATCGGGACGGGCCGCGATCACCGCCTCCAGCGCCCCTTCCTTGTTGCGGAAGTCGGGCGTCAGCACCTCGATGGTGGTCCCCGGCGAGGCCTCGCGGATGCGTCCGATGCAGCGCACGAACTGGGCCGCCCCGCCATCGTCCAGGTCGTCCCGGTCGACCGAGGTGACGACCACGTGCGTGAGCCCCATGGAGGCGACGCTGAGCGCCAGGTTCTCCGGCTCCAGGGCATCGACGGCGCCGGGCCTGCCGGTCTTGACGTTGCAGAAGGCGCAGGCGCGGGTGCAGATATCGCCGAGAATCATCACGGTGACGTGGCCGCGCGACCAGCACTCGCCGATGTTGGGACACGCCGCCTCTTCGCAGACCGTGTGCAGGCCGTGGGCGCGCATGAGCCTCAGGGTGTCGCCGTACCCGGCGGACGTCGGCGCCTTGACGCGGATCCAGGGCGGCTTGCGCGGTTGCGGCGGTTGCGCCTTGAGGGGGTGCACGGTGGTCATGGGTTAGAAATGGATGGCCCGTCCGTACGCGTCAAGCACCGATTCGTGCATCATCTCCGACAGGGTCGGATGGGGGAAGATGGCGTGCATGAGTTCGGCCTCGGTGGTTTCCAGGGTCTTGGCGACGCCGAAGCCCTGAATCAGCTCGGTGACCTCGGCGCCGACCATGTGGGCGCCGAGCAGTTCCCCCGTCGCGGCGTCGAACACGGTCTTGACCAGTCCCTCGGGCTCGCCCAGGGCGATTGCCTTGCCGTTGCCGAGGAACGGAAAGCGGCCGACCTTGACCTTGTGGCCCTCGGCAACGGCCTGTTTCTCGGTCAGGCCGATGCTGGCAACCTGGGGCCGGCAGTAGGTGCAGCCGGGAATGCGGCTCTTGTCCAGGGGATGCAGGTCCTCGACGCCGGCGATCTTCTCGACGCAGATGACTCCTTCGTGGCTGGCCTTGTGGGCCAGCCACGGCGGCCCGGTCACGTCGCCGATGGCATAGACGCCGGGCTCGCCGGTGCGGCCCCATTCGTCGATGACGATGTGGCTTTTTTCCACCGTCACCTTGGTGCCCTCGAGGCCGAGGTTCTCGGTGTTGCCGACGATACCGACCGCCAGGATCACCCGCTCGGCCCGCACCTGGGCGGACTTGCCGCCGGCCTCGACGGTGGCGGTGACGCCGCTCTTCGCCTTTTTCAGACCCGTCACCGTCGCCGAGGTGAGGATTTTCATGCCCTGTTTCTCGAAGGCCTTGCGGGCGAAGTCCGAGATCTCCTCGTCCTCCACCGGCAGCACCCGGGGCAGCACCTCGACCACCGTCACCTCGGCGCCGAAGTCGCGGAAGAAGCTGGCGAACTCGATGCCGATGGCGCCGGAGCCGACGACCAGGATGGACTTCGGCATGACGTCGGGGACCATCGCTTCTTTGTAGGTCCACACCAGCTTGCCGTCCGGCTCCAGGCCCGGCAGCGACCGCGCCCGGGCACCGGTGGCGAGAATGATGTGCTTGGCGGCGAGGTCGGCGATCCCCTTGCCGTCCTTTTCCACGTGCACCGTGCCGGCGCCGTCGAGGCGTCCATAGCCGTCGAAGACCGTGACCTTGTTTTTTTTCAACAAGTACCCGACGCCGGTACTGAGCCGCTTGGCCACGGCGCGGGAGCGTTCGACGACTTTCTTCACGTCGAAGGATATCTCCTTGACGCTCAACCCGAATTCCTCTGCCCGGTGCATGGTGTGGAAGATCTCGGCCGTGCGCAGCAGCGCCTTGGTCGGGATGCAGCCCCAGTTGAGGCAGATGCCGCCCAGGTGCTCGCCTTCCACCACCGCCGTCTTCATGCCGAGCTGGGCGGCGCGGATGGCGGTCACGTAGCCGCCCGGCCCGGCGCCGACGATGATGAGGTCGAAGGTGGTGTCGGCCATCGGGGCGCGCCTCACAGCAGCATGGTCAACGGCGCTTCGATGAGCCGTTTGAAGGCGCCGAGGAACTCCGCGCCCACGGCGCCGTCCACCGCGCGGTGGTCCACCGCCAGGGTGCACGACATGACCGTGGCGACGGCCAGGGCCCCGTCCTCGACTACCGGGCGCTGGGCGCCGGCGCCGACGGCGAGGATGCACGACTGGGGCGGGTTGATGATGGCGGCGAATTCCTTGATGCCGTACATGCCCAGGTTGGAAATGGTGAAGCCGCCGCCCTGGTATTCCTCGGGCAGCAGCTTGCCCTCGCGGGCGCGGGCCGCCAGGTCGTTCATCTCGCTGGAGAGAACGCGGAGCCCCTTGTTGTCGGCGCCGCGGATGACCGGGGTGATGAGGCCGCCGGGCGTCGCCACGGCGACGCAGACATCGACCCTGTCGTAGCGGAGGATGGCCTCGTCGGTCCACGTGGCGTTGGCCGCCGGCACCCGGCGCAGGGCCAGGGCGACGGCGCGGATGATGAAGTCGTTGACCGACAGCTTATAGCTCCCCTCGCCTTCCGGGGCGTTGGCGTTCAGCTCCCGGCGCACGTCGAGCAACGCGTCCATCCGGCAGTCGATGGTCAGGTAGAAATGCGGGATGTCCCGCTTCGACTGGGAAAGCCGGGCGGCGATCACCTTGCGCATGGTGGTGTTCGGAATCGCGGTGTAGGTCTGTTCCGCCGTCACCGCCGTTACCGGCGTCACCGGCGCGGCGGCGGGGACCGCGACGCCGCCGGCGACGGCCGCCTCGATGTCGCTCTTGACGATGCGCCCGTGCGGACCCGTGCCCGGCACCGCCGCCAGGTCCAGGCCCGCTTCCCCGGCCAGGCGCCGGGCCAGGGGACTGGCGAAGACACGCCGGCCCGGTGGTGCCGCCTGCGGTGGCGGCGTGGCGGGAGGCGCGGAAGGTGCGGGCCGTGGCGCTTCGGGCGGCGCGGCCGAGGGAGCGGGAGCCGGAGCCGGGGCTTCCTGCGGCGGCGGGGCCGGCGGTGGGGCCGCGGCCGCCGCGTCCAGGGCCGAGGCGTCCTCGCCCTCTTCGAGAAGCAGCGCGACCGTCTGGTTCACCTGCACGCCCGTGGTGCCTTCGGGAACCAGGATCCGGCCCAACACGCCTTCGTCGATGACCTCCAGCTCCATGGTCGCCTTGTCGGTCTCGATTTCGGCGATGACGTCGCCGCTGTCCACGGCGTCGCCTTCCTTCTTCAGCCACTTGGCCAGGGTGCCCTCGGTCATGGTCGGCGACAGGGCCGGCATCAGGATCTGGATGGGCATGGGTCCGCGTTCCCTTGCGCGCTACCGGTAACAGACGGCCTTGGCCGCCTGGGCGACACCGTCGGGCTGGGGCAGGGCCAGTTTTTCCAGGTTGGCCGCATAGGGCATGGGCACGTCGACCCCGGTGACGCGCACCACCGGCGCGTCCAGGTAGTCGAACGCGTGCTCCATCATCGACGCCGCGATCTCGGCGCCGATGCCGGCCGCCGGCCAGCCTTCCTCGACGCTCACCAGGCGGTTCGTTTTTTTCACCGATTCGACGATCATCGCGGTGTCCAGGGGACGCAGGCTGCGCAGGTTGATGACCTCGGCCTCGATGCCGTCGGCGGCCAACAGCTCCGCCGCCTCCAGCGCGACGCCGACCATGATCGAGAACGCCGCGATGGTGACGTCATTGCCGGCGCGTTCGATCCGCGCCGTCCCGATGGGAATGACATAATCCGCGTCCACCGGCGCCTCGAAGCTGCGGCCGTAGAGGATCTCGTTTTCCAGCACGACGACCGGGTTGGCATCGCGGATGGCCGCCTTCAGGAGGCCCTTGGCGTCCGCCGCGGAATAGGGCGCCACCACCTTGAGGCCGGGACAGTGGGCGTACCAGCTGGCGTAACACTGCGAATGCTGGGCGGCGACCCGCGCGGCGGCGCCGTTGGGGCCGCGGAATACGATGGGACAGCCCATCTGGCCGCCCGACATGTACCGCGTCTTGGCGGCGGAGTTGATGATCTGGTCAATGGCCTGCATGGAGAAGTTGAAGGTCATGAACTCGACGATGGGCCGGAGGCCGGCGAAGGCGGCGCCGACGCCGACGCCGGTGAAACCGTGCTCGGTGATGGGGGTGTCGACGACGCGCCTGGGACCGAACTCGTCCAACAATCCCTGGCTGATCTTGTAGGCGCCCTGGTACTGGCCCACCTCCTCGCCCATGAGGAAAACGCTGTCGTCGCGGCGCATCTCCTCGGCCATGGCGTCGCGCAGGGCTTCGCGCACGGTCTGGGTCACGGTCTCGCCCACGGGCATGTCCCCGGCCGGCGGCGACGGCGCCGGGGCGGCCGGCACCGGGGCTTCGGGCGCGGGTGCGGCCGGCACCGGGGTCTCGGGCGCGGGTGCGGGCGGGGGCTCGGGCGGGGCCGGCGACGGGGCGGGCTGGTCCACCTCCCCGATCGCCGAGGCGTCCTCGCCCTCGGCCAGGATCACCGCGACGGGGGTGTTGACGGCAACCCCTTCGGTGCCTTCCGGGACCAGGATCCGGCCCAGCACGCCCTCGTCGACGGCTTCCAGTTCCATGGTCGCCTTGTCGGTCTCGATCTCGGCCAGGACATCGCCGCTGTCCACGGCGTCGCCTTCCTTCTTCAGCCATTTGGCCAGGGTGCCCTCGGTCATGGTGGGCGACAGCGCCGGCATCAGGACTTGGACTGGCATGGCATCTCCCTCGGCTCGAACCGGTCGCGCTATTTACGCGTCCGCCAGAACGTCGGTGTAGAGCTCCGACGCATCGGGCTCCGGGCTCTGCTGGGCGAACTCGGCCGCTTGCGTGACCATAACCTTGACCTCGCGGTCGATTTCCTTGAGCGCCTCTTCGTCGGCGATTCCGTCACCGAGCAGGAACTCGCGCAGGTTGTCGATGGGGTCGCTTTCCTTGCGCACCTTGCTCACTTCCTCTTTCGACCGGTACTTGGCCGGGTCCGACATGGAATGGCCGCGGTAGCGGTAGGTCTCCAGTTCCAGGATAATGGGACCCTTGCCGGACCGGCAGTGGGCGGCGGCCTTTTCGCCGGCGTCCCGCACGTCCAGCACGTCCATGCCGTTGACCTGAAAGCCGGGGATGTCGTAGGCGCGGCCGCGGCGGTACAGCTCGGTGTTGGCCGAGGCGCGCTCCACCGACGTGCCCATGCCGTAGCGGTTGTTCTCGATGACGTAAATCACCGGCAGCTTCCACAGGGCCGCCATGTTGAACGCCTCGTAGACCTGTCCCTGGTTGACGGCGCCGTCGCCGAAATAGGTGCGGCAGACGCCCCCGTCCCCGCGGTACTTGTGCCCCAGCGCCAGTCCGGTGCCGATGGGAACCTGGGCGGCGACGATGCCGTGGCCGCCGAAGAAATTGGCTTTTCGGCTGAACATGTGCATGGAGCCGCCCTTGCCCTTCGAGTAGCCGCCGCGCCGGCCCGTCAGCTCCGCCATCACCCCCTTGGGGTCCATGCCGCAGGCCAGCATGTGGCCGTGGTCGCGGTAGCTGGTGACCAGCGTGTCGTCGTCGCCGATCGCGGCCTGCATGCCGACGACGACGGCCTCCTGGCCGATATAGAGATGGCAGAATCCGCCGATCAGTCCCATGCCGTATAGCTGGCCCGCCTTCTCCTCGAAGCGTCTGATCAGCAGCATGTCCCGGTAGTATGTCAGGAGTTCTT
>JBHHXI010000024.1:0-27528 GCA_046756945.1 Rhodospirillales bacterium | reverse complement strand
GCGCCGTCTCGAAGCATAAGGCACCAGCAACGCCCTTTTTCAGCAGCCTGCTAGAACTGCCGCAACAGCCTGTCGATGTAGTTCCGCTCGGGCTTCGGGCGCTGGCGTTCGCCGGCCCGGCGGCGCAGCTCCTTGAGGATTTCCCGGGCCCGGCGCACCTCCATCTGATCGGGAATCTCCACCGAACCGTCGATGCGCGCGCCGTAGGCGCCGCCGGGACGGCGCCCGAAGGGATCGCGGCCGGCTCCGGGCCGGTTCGTGAGCGCGCCGGCGAGACCGCCCAGGCGCCGGACCACCTGTTCGGCCACGCCATCAATGCCCTGGCGCAGTTGGTCCAGGGCCTCCGTCTGCGCCGGCACCGCCTTGTCCGGCCGGTCCACGGCAAGCGCGTCCACGGCATCCCGCATGGCGCGCTCGGCCTTTCCAAAGGGCCTTGGGATGGCGCCCAGGAATTCGTCCAGCCGCAACATCAGGCCGCCCAGTCTGCGGCGCAGGCCGTCCTGCTCGGCGGCGCCGCCGCCGGCTCCGGGCCGGCGCTCCGGGCCCTGCCCCTGACCTGCCCCGGGCATCGGAATCGAGCCGCGGGAGTCGCGCAACCGGCGGAACGTGTCGTCCAGGAGTCCCTGCTGGCGCCGTGTCAGGTCGCGCAGCCCGTCCATCAGCCGGCGCGCCTCGCGCGCCGCCTCCTGGGACGGGCCGCTGAGGGCGCCGGCGCGGATGCCGTCCAAAAGCCGCTGCAGGTCGGCCAGCACCCGCCGCGCGGCGTCGACGGCGCCGGTGCGGGCCAGTTCGCGCGCCTCTTCGATCAATTTCTGCAACTCGTCTTTTCCCATGAGCTGCATATTCGCGTCCAGGGGCACTTCCATCGCCCTCCCCTGGCGCGCCAGCTCTTCGGTCAGGGCGGCCAGGTACTTTTCCAGCGCCCGTTGCAGGTCGTCCATGAGGCGCTCGATTTCCTTGGGATCGGCGTCACGGCGCAGCGCCGCCATCAGTCGATCCTGGGCCTCCCTCAAGTCGCGCTCGGCGAGGGAGAGTTCGCCGTCCTCGATGCGCAGCGCCGTGTCCCAAAGAAGCTTCTGCACCGAAACGATGGCCGCGTCGCGATCATCGAAGGTAAGGCGTGCCCGGGCGACGCGCAGCGCCAGGTAAACAACCGTGTCGTCGAAATAGTGCTGGGGATTGCCGGCGATCGATCCCAGGGCCGCCGCCACCTGGGCCCGCACCGCGGCGGACGGGGTGGCGAGCTTCTTGCGCTGTTCGACGATGGCCCGCGCCACCGGGTGGTTGAAGATCCTCTCGGGCAGCGCCAGTTCGACGGTTCCGCTCTCGCCCGTCTGCCCGTGCCCGTCCGTTGCCGTCAGATGCACCCGTACCACCAGGCCGGCCCACGGGTGGGCGGTGAGGTTGTGGACGGCGGTCCCCTGGGCCGAGGTCGCGCCGAGGGCGGACAGCGGCAGCGACAGGCGGATTTCGGATTCCCCGCCCGGCCCGGACAGGCCGTCGGCGCGCCGGATCGCCGCCGTCACCCCGGTAAGTCCATAGTCGTCTTTGGCCTCGTAATCGAGACGCAAGTGGGCATTTCCGGTGCGCGCCGGCGGCCTGGGAAAGTACACCTCGGGCGGGGCGTCGGGGAGCACGCGAAGGGGCCATGCGGCCAGTTCCCGGCCGTCGTGGTCCACCACCAGCCGGTCGCCTTCGTCGATGGCGGCTTCGACCCGGTACCCGCCGCTGCTGCCGGGCCCGATGGCGGTGAACTCGGTGACGCGCTCTCCCACCCTGAGCCGGGGGGCTTCGCCCAATCCCCCGACCTGGGCCAGCAGGCTGCTGCCCCTGGGAACTTCCACGACCCATCGGGAGTCGCGGTTGAGGAATATGGGCGCACGGCCGGTATACGACGGCGGCGTGATCCAGACGTCCACGGTGAGCGGCCCGGCCACGGCGCCGCCGAACTGCGGACTGAGCGCCCGCTGCAGGCGGTCGGCGGCGTCGCCGCGGCCGGCGGCGAGCGCGATGACGAGGACCAGAAGCACCGCCGCCCTGAACGCGTAGGGGTCGAGCCGGGCCAGGCCGGGGGCCGGCGGACGCACGCGCAGCCCCCGCGCCGCCTGCGCCATGCGCCGCAGATGCGTCCGCCACAGGGAGATCGCCGCCGGGTCGTCGGCGCCCGCGGCAAGGCGGTCGTCCAACGCCGTCAGCGGCCGGTGCCTGAGCCCGCTGTCCCGTTCCAGGCGGTGGCGCGCCGCCGCTTCGTCGACCAGCCGGAATCCCCTCAGGCCACGGCGCGCCAGCGCCGCGATCCCGGCCGCGAACGCGACCAGCACCAGCACATGCGCCGCCCCGGGCAACAGCGGAAGAAGATCGAGCATCGCCACGCCAAGAAACAGCCCGGCGACGGCCGCCGCCGGCCACAGGCGCCGCCACAGGCGCTCCCAAAAGAGGGCGGCGCGGGCCAGCCCCAGGAGCACGGGATATGTGCGCCGGGCGCTCACCCGCCCGCCTCCCGGGCGGCCTTGTCGGGGGCCGCCAGCCACGGAGGGAAGGACTCCCGGGCCACCATGGCGTCGACGCTCATGCGTTCGCGCACCACGGCGTACGTCGCGTCCTTGACCAGGGTCTCGGGCACCAGGGGCCGGGCGTTGTAGGTCGACGCCATGACGGCGCCATAGGCCCCCGCGGTGCGCACGGCGAGAAGGTCGCCCGGCTTCATGGCCGGCAACAGCCGCCCGCTGCCGAACGTATCGGCGGTTTCACAAATCGGCCCCACCACGTCGACCTCCACGCGCTCCGTCCCGGCCGCCGCCTCGGTCACCGGGACGATGGCGTGGGCGGCATTATAGAGCGCCGGGCGCAGCAGGTCATTCATCGCCGCATCGACGATGACGAAGGTGCGCATCGCCCCTTCCTTGACGTGGACGACGCGGGTCACCAGGACGCCGGCGTTGCCGACGATCACGCGGCCCGGCTCCAGGATAATATGGCAGTCCAGACCCGCCATCGCCGATTTGACCGTGGCCGCGTATTCCCCGGGTGTCGGCGTCACCTCGTCGCCGTAGGGGATGCCCAGGCCGCCCCCCAGATCGAGCCGTTCGATGGGGTGGCCGTCGGCGCGCAGCATGGCAACCAGATCCCGCATCCGCACATAGGCTTCCCGGAAAGGCGCCAGGTCCGTCAATTGGGATCCGATGTGCACGGCGACGCCGACCACGGAAATGGCGGGCATGGCGGCGGCGCGGGCGTACACCTCGTTGGCCCGCGTCCATTCGACGCCGAATTTGTTCTCGCTTTTTCCGGTGGTGATCTTCTCGTGGGTACCCGCGTCCACGTCCGGGTTGATGCGGATGGCGACGGGGGCCTCGATGCCCAGGCTCCCGGCCACCGCGCCCAGGACCTCGAGCTCCGGTTCCGATTCCACGTTGATCTGCAGGACACCCGCCTTCAGGGCCGCCGCCATCTCGTCGCCGGTCTTGCCGATGCCGGAAAAGACGATCCTGCCGGGGGGGACGCCCGCCGCCAGGGCGCGCGTGAGCTCCCCGGCCGAGACCACGTCGGCGCCGGCGCCGAGCCGGGCCAGGGTGCCGATGACGGCGATGTTGGAATTGGCCTTCACCGCGTAGCAGACCGTCGCGTCAAGGCCGGCGAAGGCGTCCACGAACACGCGGTAATGGCGCTCGATGGTCGCCGTCGCATAGCAGTAAAAGGGCGTGCCTACCTCTTCGGCGATGCGCGCCAGGGGCACCGCCTCGGCGCACAGCCGGCCGTCCCGGTACTGGAAGTGATCCATGGCCCGGTCCCCCCGCCGCTTTTACTGGGTGGGGTATTGCCGCGGGTATTGGTTGTCCGGGGGCGTATCCAGGTTCCCCTTGCGGCCGCAGGCGCCGAGCGGCGCCGCCATGGCCAGGACGAGCACGATGAGAAGAAGTCTGCGGATCATGGTGTCAACCCCGGTCACGTTTGCTCGAGGAACCGCCGGCGCGCCTCGGCGGCGGCGCGGCGCACCGTATCGGGCGCGGTGCCGCCCAGGCTGGTACGGCTTTTCACCGAGTTCTCGACCCCCAGCACGTCGAACACGTCCGCCGTGATGCCGGCTTCCACGGCGCCCATTTCCTCCAGCGACAGGTCCTCCAGGCCACAGCCCTTCTCCTCGGCCAGCCTGACCAGCCGCCCGGTGACATGGTGCGCCTCGCGGAACGGCATGGCGAGCACGCGCACCAGCCAGTCCGCCAGGTCGGTGGCGGTGGCGTAGCCGGCGCCGGCGGCCGCCTTCATGCGCTCGGCCACGAACGCGATGTCCTGCACCATGGCGGTGATGACGGCGATGCACAAGGCCAGCGTGTCGGCGGCGTCGAACACCGGCTCCTTGTCCTCCTGCATGTCCTTGGCGTAGGCGAGCGGCAGTCCCTTCATGGCGACGAGCACGGTGGTGAGCGCGCCGATGACACGGCCCGTCTTCGCCCGCACCAGCTCGGCGGCGTCGGGGTTGCGTTTCTGCGGCATGATCGAGCTGCCGGTGGAGAACGCGTCCGACAGCCGGGCAAACCCGAAGGCGTCGCTGCACCACAGCACGATCTCCTCGGCCAGCCGCGACAGGTGCACGGCGAGCACCGCCGCCAGGCCGAGGAACTCCATGGCGAAGTCGCGGTCCGAGACGGCGTCCAGGGAATTGGCGCACGGGCCGTCGAAGCCGAGCGCTTCCGCCGTCATCCAGCGGTCGATGGGAAATGACGTGCCGGCCAGGGCCGCCGCGCCGAGCGGGCATTGGTTGAGGCGTCGGCGGCAGTCGGCGGCGCGGCCGCGGTCGCGCCCGAACATCTCCACGTAGGCCAGCAGGTGGTGTCCCAGGGTCACCGGCTGCGCCGCCTGGAGATGGGTGAAGCCGGGCATCACGGTCCCGGCGTGGGTCTCGGCCTTGTCGATGAGGACCGCCTGCAGGCCCGCCAGCGCCTCGTCCATATCGTCCAGGGCCTGGCGCAGCCACAGGCGCAGGTCGGTGGCCACCTGGTCGTTGCGCGAGCGCGCCGTGTGCAGGCGCCCGGCGGCGTCGCCCGCCAACTCGGCGAGACGGGACTCGACGTTCATGTGGATGTCTTCGAGGGACCTGTGGAAAGGGAACCGGCCGTCTTCGATTTCCTTGCCGATGGTGTCCAAACCCCCGACAATGGCATCGCCGTCCTCTTGCGATATGATGCCCTGACGCACGAGCATGGCGCAGTGCGCCCTGGACGCGGCGATGTCCTGGACATGGAGGCGCTTGTCCACGTCGATGGAGACGTTGATCGCATCCATGAGGTCCGACGGCTGGGCGTCGAACCGCCCGCCGCGCATCGTGCCGGCCCCCGGCGCGCGCTTGGCGGATTTGGCCGTCATGGCGCACCGGCGGGAGAATAGGGAGTACTGCCCAACATGATTCGCGCCGTCCTCATGGCATTGGCGATTTCGGTGATTGTGGTCATATCCCCGCCGCATGCAAGTGCGGAAGGGGGGAAATGCGCCGCGGCCGGGCGTGACATATTCAATTTCCAGCCCACGCTCCCGCCCCGGCCGGTGCGTCAGGTGCCCTTCTTCGAGGGCAAGGACACCGCGCGCACCATCGCCGACTACCGGGGCCGCGCCGTGGTGCTCAACTTCTGGGCCACCTGGTGCGCCCCGTGCGTCCGCGAAATGCCCTCGCTGGACCGCCTTCAGGCCCAGGTGTCGGGCGAGGGGATCGAGGTCCTGACGCTGTCCGAGGACCGCGGCGGCGCCCCGGTGATCAAAAGGTTCTTCAAGAAACACGGGATTCGGAACCTCCCGGTCCTGGTCGACAAACGCGCCGAGGTTCTGCGCAAGCTGCGCGTGCGCGGCCTGCCGACGACCCTTCTCATCGACGCACGGGGCAACGAGGTGGGCCGGGTCGTCGGGCCCACGGAGTGGGATTCGCCGAAGGCCATCGCCCTCGTGCGCGCCTGTCTCGGGCCGGTACCGCAAGACCGGCGCCCGGGCACCGACAAGGCCCGCAAGCCGCGCCCCGGCGACGGCCGTCCGGGGTAGCGCACGAAGCCGGGGATAGGAGCGGCAGGACAAGGACAATGGTTCCGCCCGAGGACCGTTTCGCCGGCTGCCTCATCGGCCAGTGCCTGGGCGACGCGCTCGGCTTCATCGTCGAGGGGGAACCGCCCCCGACGTGCCGCGCCTACGTGGACACCGTGCTCAAGGGCGGGCGCGCCGACGAAGGCCGGCGGGGTCCCTTCGCCTTCGGCCAGTATTCCGACGATTCCCAACTGGCCCGCGAGATGATGCAGAGTTACGCCGCCCGGGGCGGCTTCGACGCCGCCGATTACGCGGCGCGCATCGCCGCCATCTTCGCCGAGGAGCGCATCGTCGGGCGGGGACGGGCGACCGAACAGGCGGCGCGGCGCCTCGCCGCCGGCGTGCCCTGGCACGAGGCCGGAACGCCGGCCCCGTCGGCGGGCAACGGCAGCGCCATGCGGGCCGGCCCGGTGGGGCTGATGTTCTTCGACGACGCGGCGGCGCTTATCGACGCCGCCCGCGACCAGGGCCGCATCACCCACGCCGACACGCGCTGCTCGGCCGGGGCCGTGGCCATTGCCGGGGCGGTGGCCCTGGCCATGGTGGAAGGGCCGCTGGACCCGGCCCGATTCCTCGGGCAACTGGCGGAATGGGCCGGCCCGGTCGAGGATTCGGTGGGCCGATCGCTGGTTGACCTGGCCGGCTGGGTCCGACTGCCGCCCGACGAAGCGGTCACGGTGATCGCCCGCGCCGGGCTGGCGGCCGATTTCCGCGACGCCTGGGAGGGCATTTCACCCTTCGTCGTCGGCAGCGTGTTGTGGAGCCTGTACGCCTTCCTGCGCACGCCCGACGATTACTGGGAAGCGGTGTGCACCGCCATCGCCGTCGGCGGCGACGTGGACACCACGGCGGCCATGACCGGCGCCATTGCCGGCGCCCGCAACGGACTGGGCGCCGTTCCCCGCGACCTGGCGGCCCGCCTCAACGACCAGGGGACGTGGGGCGAGGACGCGCTGGCGGCGCTGGCCGGCGAGGTGTGGCGGCTGAAGACCGGCGTCGCGGCGCAAATGCGGTCTTCACCATCGTGCTGAAGGAGCGATACGGGCGATGATGTCCTGGCCGAAAGCGCTGGCCGCTTCTCTCGCCGTTGTGCTGGCCGCGTCTTGCGCCGCGCCCATCCGTTGGGAGAACCCGGGCCTGCCCAGGGACCGGTGGCCCGGCGACAAGGCCGCCTGCCATGCCCAGGCGGCGGCCGAGGCCGAGCGCGACTACATCCGCGACCGCGGCTACCGGAGCCAGGACGACGACACCCGCGCCGATCCGCTGCGGGCGAGGATGGCCCGGTTCGATGCCCTCAAGAATCGCGGCACCCTGTTCGCCCGCTGCATGCGGGCGCGGGGCTACCGGGAGGTGAAGAAAAGCGGCGGGCGCGGGGATTAGGGCTTGGCCCGCGTAGATTTGCGACTCGTCGATACGCCTCAACGCGGCCGGGTGCGGGGCCTATGGCCCGGCGAAAACCTGTGCGGCAGCGCCACCCGGCCGGACGGCTCCCGGCCGGGCGCGGCGGCGCGTGGTCAGGCGGCGAGGGAGCGGCCGGTGTCGTCCGATTGGGCGGCGGCGGATTTTCCGCCCGCCGGCAGACGGTGCACCGTGGCGCCCGCCGCCGGCGTTTCGGCCGCGGCGGTGCGCGGCGCATAGGCGTCCCCGACCACCTTTGGAATGTCGCAGCGCAGTATGCCGATGTCGGCGAGAGTCCGGTCGTCGAGCCCCATCAGCTCCTGAATGGTCTCGCGGCGCCGATACCAGCGCACCGCCGGCGCCAGCAGCCAGGTGCGGACGACACCCGCGATCCGGGTCCCCGCCAGACGCACGAGGCGCGCCAGCTCCTTCGACTGCCGATACCGCGCGTCGGCGATTCTGGCTTGCTGATCAATGGTTTGATAGGCGGCCGGCTCGGAAAAGAACCGCATCTGAATGGCATCGTATCCGGTTGTCGTCATGGTCCCGATTCCTTTACCGCAGAAGTACCGGAACACCACGTTGCCCCCTCAACAGGGAATGGCAGGCGATGTCCCGCGGGTCACGCCTAAACATAGTCCTTTTCGGCCGCCGTTTAAGTCGAAATGTTGCAGTGCAGCATTGCAGCGGGCGCATATCCCGGGCCGGCGCGCCCGGGGGGCCACGCCCGCCATTGCCCCTTGCCTGGACCGGCGCCGGCTCTTAGCTTCTTCCCACCTTCAACCTTGTGACCGTCAATCGTGGCATGGACGTGACGGCGGGGGTTCAACCGGCCTTGGACGACACCTATCGCGGTGACGAGACACTGGACCGCCTGTTGCGGCGGGCGGGCTCGCCCCTGGGCGCGGCCCGGGTGCGCCGGCTGGTGCGGGGCGTCGTCGCCGCGCCCGAGCCTTTCGAGCCCGGCGCGTGGATGGCCCTGGTGGCGGCCCGGCCCGGCGCCGAGCTTGCCGGCCAGCTCGCCGCCCTCAGGGCGCGGGTGGCGGCCTCGGCCGACGACGGCCTCGACGGCCCGGAAAGCGAGGCGCCGGCCAGGCTGGAGGCCCTGCGGGGCGAGTTGAAGCGCCGCCGGCTGCACGGCTTCATCGTGCCCCGGGCCGACGAGCATCAGGGGGAATACGTGCCCAGGCGGGCCGAGCGCCTGGCCTGGCTGACCGGGTTCACCGGCTCGGCGGGCACGGCGGTGGTGCTCAGGGACCGGGCCGCCGTGTTCGTCGACGGACGCTACACCCTGCAGGCGCGCGCCGAAGTGGACGCCGCCCTGTACGAGTTTCCGCCGCCGGCCGATGGCCCGCCCGGCGAGTGGATCGCCGCCCACCTGCCGGCCAGGGCGCGGCTGGCCTACGATCCCTGGCTGCACACGCCGGACCAGGTGGCGCACCTGCGCGCCGCCTGCGAAAAGGCCGGGGCCAGGCTGGTGGCCGCCGCCGACAACCCGGTGGACGCGGTGTGGCGCAACCAGCCGCCGCCGCCCATCGCGCCGGTGGTGGCGCAGAGCACCACCTTCACCGGCGTGACCTCGAACGAGAAACGCCGCCGGGTGGCCGCGACCCTGGCCGATGAAAAGGCGGACGCGGCCGTGCTGACGGCCCCGGATTCCATCGCCTGGCTGCTCAACCTGCGCGGCGGCGACGTGCCCTTTACCCCCCTCGCCCTCGCCTTCGCCATATTGAACGCCGACGGCACCGTGGGCCTGTTCGTCGACCGCCGCAAGCTGACCAGGGGCGTGGAACGGCACCTGGACAAGGAGGTCACGGTCCGCGGGCCCGGCGCCTTCGGCCCGGCCCTGGACCGCCTCGGCGGCGCCCGCAAGACGGTGCGCGTGGATCCGGCCGGCGCCCCGGCCTGGGTGTTCGACCGCCTGAAGAAGGCGGGCGCCAGGCTGTCGCGGGGGCCCGACCCCTGCGCCCTGCCCAAGGCGCTGAAGAGCTCCGTCGAGCTGAAGGGCATACGCGCCGCCCACCGGCGCGACGGCGCGTCCCTCAGCCGTTTCCTGGCCTGGCTGGCGGCGGCGGCGCCGGCCGGCGGCGTCACCGAGATGGCCGCCGCCGAGCGGCTGGAAGGCCTGCGGCGCGAAGACAAGCGTTTCCGGGGCCTCAGTTTTCCCACCATTTCCGGCGCCGGCGCCAACGGCGCCATCGTCCACTACCGGGTCACCGAGAAGACCAACCGGGACCTGCGGCCGGGGTCGCTTTACCTGGTCGATTCGGGCGCCCAGTACCTGGACGGGACCACCGACGTCACCCGCACGGTGGCCATCGGGAAACCGACGGACGAGATGCGCGACCGCTTCACCCGCGTGCTCAAGGGCCACATCGCCATCGCCACGGCGCGGTTTCCCAAGGGCACCACCGGCTCCCAGCTTGACACCCTGGCCCGGCGGGCGCTGTGGGATGTGGGGCTGGACTACGACCACGGCACCGGCCACGGCGTCGGTGCCTACCTGTGCGTGCACGAGGGACCGCAACGGGTCGCCAAGCACCCCAACCGGGTCGCCCTGGAGGCCGGCATGGTGGTCTCCAACGAACCGGGCTACTACAAGACCGGGGCCTATGGAATCCGCATCGAGAACCTGGTCACGGTGACGCCGGCCGAGGCGCCGGAGGGGGCGGAAAAGGACCTGCTCGGCTTCGAAACCCTGACCCTCGCCCCCATCGACCTGACCCTGGTCGAGCCCTCCCTGGTGACGGGCGCCGAAAGGGCGTGGCTGGACGCCTACCACGCCCGCGTCCGCGAGGCGCTGACCCCGCTGGTGGACGCCGACACCGCACGCTGGCTCGAGGCCGCGACCCGGCCGCTGGGGTAATGCCGCTATCAGTGAGCGTTCGTATACGGGCGGCGAACGCCCGGGGCTCCACAGCGAACAAAGACCCGGCGGAAACGCGGAAATTAACTATTTTGCAACCGCGGAGTCATAACACTGCCATGCAAGGCGGATTCCGCCCCTGGCCGCGGACGGAGGCCGGTGTGCCGGGGCCCGCGCCGCCGGGTTTCCCCGCCGGGACAAGGGGGTATCGCAGGAGATGCCTTTGTTTGGCAGAGGTAAGGTCAAGCCCATCCACTCCGGCGTGCCGATGGACCCCAACTGGGCCAAATCCGCGCGCGGACGCTTCCACCGCCTGATCAGACTCGACCCCGAAGCGGAAGGGTTGTCCGGGCTCGGCGGGGTCTATGTGATCTGGCACGCCGGCATCCGGCCGGAGTGGGTGTTCGTCGGCCACACCGACGACCTGGCAAGCACCTTCCACCACGTCGGCCGCGACAGCGACATCATGGGCTTCGAAATCAACGGCGGGCTGTATGTGAGCTGGTCCCTGATCCGCGAGGAATACCGCGACGGCGTCGTGCGCCATCTGCATGACACCCTGAAACCGCTGGTCGCCAACGTCGCGGTTGCCCGCATGGACGTCCCACCCGTTCCCGTCATCGCGCCGCGCCGCGAACCCGAAGGGGACTAGCTCTTGCTCTCCTGAACGAGAGTTGGGTCAGCGGCGGGGCGCCGATGTCGGCCTCATAGCATCTTTAGCAGGCTGCTGAAAAACCACCCATGTGCCGTCCTATCCTTCGAGACGCCGCCCTTTGGGCGGCTCCTCAGGATGAGGATTCTCATATAATCAAACACTTACCCCTCATGCTGAGGAGGCGCGGAGCGCCGTCTCGAAGCATAAGGCACCAGCAACGCCCTTTTTCAGCAGCCTGTTAGAGCCGACACCGGACGTTCGGCAGACCCGCGCTGGATGTCCGCTCACAGCCGAATCCGGACATCGGTACTACTCTGGAAACCGCCAACACCGCCGTGGCGAAGCTTGTCGTCGGCCAATTTCGGCCAATTAGAGTGGCTGTTCTAGATGAGGGACAAGGTTACCAATGCGACTACCAGGCCGGTCGCGATCGGCAGGCCCCACCTTATCCATGAGTTCGAGTGTTTGTCGGAAACCCCCAGTGTCGGGAGCTTCTTACCTGGCGCGAAGTTCGGCGAATCACTCATGCGCTGAATCCTTCTATGACTAGAGCACGGGAACACCGGCGGCAAATCCGGCCGAAATCGTGAATTTTTTTTAGCGCTTATCAATCACCCAAATTTCGGTGTGGCCGCGGCAACCCTTGGTTAATCCTGATCAGCCATGACAGAGCGCCTGTCGCCCGTGTGGCTATCTGATCTGCTCCAGAAGTTGGCCATTGGGAACTGTTAGGTCACATAGGTTAATGATGGGTTAAACCGGGATTCCCCAGATGGCTTCTCCCGGTTGCCGACGATGGCAGCGGAAAGGGCGTGCCAGCACGAATCCGGCGCTGAACCGGTACGGTGGCAAATCGCGCTCCGCCCTTTATCGGGCTGGTATGGCGACGGGCAACCCTGCCCAATGGCCGCTTCACGCGCCGACGCCCGCCAAGAGGCGCGACACGCGTCCCTTCGGGCGTCCCCGGTACCGCACTCTGGTTGAAAGTCCCTGGGAGAAATGAAAATTTAGCCATTTTCCGGTATTCGGCGGACGCCAAGAAACGGCCCGAAAGACCGGCCCCGCTACCTGCGCAAGCCCGTTGACTTCAACGAATTCATGAATTAGGTGAAACAGTCGGGAGTATATTAGATGGCGCTGAATAAGCCGCCGCCGAAGTAAGGAACAGATCCCATGGACACATCTCTCAAAGTGTTGATGGTCGAGGACTCGGTGGACGATGCCGAGGTGCTGGCGCAAGAACTGCGCCGCGGCGGTTTTGATCCTGCCTGGCAGCGGGTCGAGACCGAAGATGCGTTGCGCGCCGCCCTCGAAGACGACCCATGGGATGTCGTCACCGCGACCTACGAAATGCCGCGCCTGAACGCGCACAAGGCACTGGAGGTGCTCAAAGAGTGCGGCCGGGACGTTCCCTTCATCGTCGTCTCCGGCGTCATCAGCATGGAGCGCATCGCCGAACTGATGAGGGCCGGCGCCCACGACGTCGTGGAGAAGAACAACCTGGCGCGCCTTGTTCCGGCCGTCGAGCAGGGATTGCGGGGAGCGGAGAAACACCGCGCGCACAAGCGCACCAAGGAGTTGCTCGAGGACGCCATCGAAAACATGGCCGACGGCTTCGCCCTTTTCGACAACGAGGACCGCCTTGTCCTGTGCAACGAGAACTACCGGAACATCCTCTCCGGCATCGCCGACCACTTGCGTCCGGGCACCCCGTTCGAGGTTATGACCAGAGCGTTCGCCGAACGCGGATTAATCGCCGTTGAGGCGGACCGCATCGACGACTGGATTCGTGCCCGGGTGCCCCAGCACCGCGCCGCCAAAGGTTTCCACGAACATCATTTCAGTGACGGCCGCTGGATCCGCTCGGCCGAGCGCCGGACCAGCGACGGGGGCCTGGTCTGTATCCGTACCGACATCACCGAGTTCATGCGGGCCGAGCCCCGGATCGAGCCTCGCGCACGGCGCGACGGCCTCACCACCCGCCAGGCCCAGGTCCTGCAAAAGCTTGCGAGCGGACACACGAACAAGGAAATAGCGGAACACCTGGGCCTCTCGATTTACACCGTACGGTGTCACGTTTCGGCGGTTTTCAAGGCCCTGGACGTGTCTAATCGGACTCAGGCCGCGTTAATCGCGAAAGACCTTCTCCAATAATCGAATGAATGTCCGCCAACGGGTCATGTGCGGATCTTGGCGCCTGCCCTAAGAATGGTGTGATTTGCGGGGTAGAGCGGAGAGTGTCGCTCGCAACACCGGTTGATGAGTCCATGACCTGGCATACCCGTTTCGCCGGCGCGCGACGTCCACCCTCCGCAGCGGCAGCGCCGCTGCCGCGGAGGACGGGCCGTCAAGCGGCGCAGGCCCGCTAAAAGGCGCGACACGCGGCCCTTCGGGCGGTCCCGGGCGTCACGCCTGCCATCCTGTCGTGACAGGGGGTATCGGGGAAGGCGACCCTGTACGGCCGGCCTTCCCTGGAAATTGGCGGCGCCGGGCAATTGGTTGTATATTGGGGGCCATGGAGTTGATTTCCGGATTGCTCAAGGTCTTGCTCGGCATCGCCCTGGTGGCCACCGCCGTGGTGCTGGTCGCGGGCGTTGTCGCCATGGCACGGGGCGGCGACGTCAACGCCCGTTGGGGCAACAAGCTGATGCGCCTGCGTGTTATCGTGCAGGGCGCGGCGGTGGCGTTGCTCGCCGCCCTCGCCGCCCTCACGGCGGTGATGTACAGCTGAGCAATTGACCGATGGTGCGGCTGACGCGCATTTACACCCGGGGCGGGGACAAGGGCGAGACATCGCTCGGCGACGGCAAGCGGGTCCCCAAGCACGCGCTCAGGGTCGCCGCCTACGGCACCGTGGACGAGGCCAACGGCGTCATCGGCCTGGCCCGCCTGCATACCTCGGGCGCGGCGGACGAGATGCTGGGCCGCATCCAGAACGACCTGTTCGATCTCGGCGCCGACCTGTGCACGCCCGAAGAAGGCGGCAAGGCCGACGGCGCGTTGCGCATCGTCGAGGCCCAGGTGGAGCGGCTGGAGCGGGAAATCGACGCCGTGAACGCGGACCTGGAGCCGCTCGCCTCTTTCGTGCTGCCCGGCGGCAGCGCGCCCGCCGCGCATTTGCACCTGGCCCGTACCGTGGTGCGCCGGGCCGAGCGCCTGATCACCGAACTGGCCGGACTGGAGCCGGTGAACCCGGTGGGCGTCCGCTATGTGAACCGCCTGTCCGACCATCTGTTCGTCCTCGCCCGCCACCTGAACGGACGCGGCAGGAAGGACGTGCTGTGGATACCCGGCGCCAACCGTTAACCGGACGCCGAGGACCCCGCGGAGGCCGGCGCGCGGTGTGCCGGTTCGGCGCGACGGAGGGTCCCGGACCACGTATTTTGGGAAATTCCGCATCTCCGTGGCCCCGTCCGGGATCGCCCCGCCACCGCCCGGGCCGCCGTTGACAGAGGGGGCTTTTTGCCCTTAGTGTGCAGGTGCGAAGAGAAGGCGCGGCGGTGGATTTGCCAGCAAACTCCGCCTGTTAGCGCCTTCCTGCGAGCGATTTCTCCATCCTGGAAAGACCCTTTTCCAAGTTCATCCGTGGGCCGTCCATGAAAGTCCTCGTCACCGTCAAGCGGGTCATCGACTTCAACGTCAAGATCCGGGTCAAGTCGGACAACACGGGCGTCGAGACGGCCAACGTCAAGATGTCGATGAATCCCTTCGACGAGATCGCCGTCGAGGAGGGGGTGCGGCTGCGCGAAGCGGGAACCGTCACCGAGCTTGTCGCCGTCTCCATGGGCCCGCCGGCGTGCCAGGAAACGATCCGCACGGCGCTGGCCATGGGCTGCGACCGCGGCATCCTGGTCGAGAGCGACGTCGATCTCCAGCCCCTTGCCGTCGCCAAGCTGCTGAAGGCCCTGGTCGAGCGCGAAAGCCCGGACCTGGTCATCCTCGGCAAGCAGGCCATCGACGACGATTCCAACCAGACCGGCCAGATGCTGGCGGCGTTGCTGGGCTGGCCGCAGGGGACCTTCGCCTCCAAGCTCGTCCTTGCCGACGGCGGGGCCCAGGTAACCCGCGAGATCGACGGCGGCCTGGAAACGGTGTCGCTGAAAATGCCGGCGGTGATCACCACGGACCTCAGGCTGAACACGCCGCGCTACGCCTCCCTGCCCAACATCATGAAGGCGAAGAAAAAGACCATCGACGTGTTGAGCCCGGACGCGCTAGGGGTCGACGTCACGCCGCGGCTGACCACCCTGAAGGTGGAGGAGCCGTCCAAACGCCAGGCCGGCGTCATGGTCGGCAGCGTCACCGAGCTGGTGGACAAGCTGAGGAACGAGGCCAAGGTGATCTGATGGGCATCCTGGTCATCGCCGAACACGATAACGACGCCTTGAAGCCGGCCACCCTGAACACCGTGGCGGCGGGCGGCGAACTGGGCGAGGTGAGCGTGCTGGTGGCCGGCGCGGGATGCCGCGCCGTCGCCGAGGCCGCCGCCAGGGTGGCCGGGGTGGCGAACGTGCTGCTCGCCGACGCGGAGATCTACGCCCACCCCGTGGCCGAGAACCTGGCGCCCCTGGTCGCCGGACTGGCGTCCGCCTACAGCCACCTGCTGGCGCCCGCCACCACGTTCGGCAAGAACCTCATGCCGCGGGTGGCGGCGTTGCTCGACGTGGCGCAAATCTCGGACGTCAGCGCCATCGAGGGGGCGGACACCTTCGTGCGCCCGATCTACGCCGGCAACGCCCTGGCCACGGTGCAAAGCGCCGACGCCATCAAGGTGATCACCGTGCGCGGAACCGCCTTCGACGCGGCGGCGCCCGAAGGCGGCAGCGCCGCCATCGAGGAGATCGAGGCGGCCGAGGACCCGGGCCTTTCCCGCTTCGTCGGCCAGGAGCTCACCAAGTCCGAGCGCCCCGAACTGACCAGCGCGCGGGTCGTCATCTCGGGCGGACGGGGCATGCAGAGCGGCGAGAAGTTTGCGCTTCTCGAAGAGATCGCGGACAAGCTCGGGGGCGCGGTAGGCGCCTCCAGGGCGGCGGTGGACGCCGGCTTCGTCCCCAACGACTATCAGGTGGGCCAGACCGGCAAGGTGGTGGCGCCGGACCTCTATGTCGCCGTCGGCATCTCGGGCGCCATCCAGCACCTGGCCGGGATGAAGGACAGCAGGGTCATCGTCGCCATCAACAAGGACGAGGACGCGCCGATCTTTCAAATCGCCGATTACGGCCTGGTGGCGGACCTGTTCAAGGTCCTGCCGGAACTGTCGGCGGAACTGGACGGGAAATCCTAAGGCGGGGGACGTTGGAATGGCTGCGGAACTGAAGAAAATCGGCATCATCGGCGCCGGACAGATGGGCAACGGCATCGCCCACGTGTGCGCGCTGGCCGGCTATGACGTGTACCTGGCGGACGTCGGCACCGAACAGCTGGACAAGGCCATGGCGGCAATCGACAAGAACATGTCGCGCCAGGTGGGCAGGGGGACGATCTCGGAATCGGAAAAAGACACGGCGCTGAAGCGCATCGAGACCGGTATCGGGTACGACGGGTGCAAGACCTGCGACCTGGTCATCGAGGCCGCCACCGAGGACGAGCAGGTCAAGAAGGACATCCTGAAAAAGCTTTGCCCGGTGCTGGGGCCCGACACCATCATCGCGTCGAACACGTCTTCCATTTCGATCACGCGGCTCGCCGCCCATACGGACAGGCCGGGCAAGTTCGTCGGCATGCACTTCATGAACCCGGTGCCGGTCATGGAGCTGGTGGAGCTGATCCGCGGCATCACCACCGACGCGGACGCCTACGAGGTGATCCGCGACCTGGTCAAGAAGCTGGGCAAGAAGCCGGTCAACGCCGAGGACTTCCCCGCCTTCATCGTCAACCGGCTCCTGCTTCCGATGATCAACGAGGCGATCTACACGCTCTATGAGGGCGTCGGCTCGGTGAAGGCCATCGACACCGCCATGCGCCTGGGGACCCGCCACCCCATGGGGCCGCTGGAACTGGCCGATTTCATCGGGCTCGACACCTGCCTCGCCGTCATGAACGTGCTCCACGAGGGCCTCGCCGATACCAAGTACCGGCCGTGTCCGCTTCTCGTCAAGTACGTGGAGGCCGGCTGGCTGGGGCGCAAGGCGGGCCGTGGTTTCTACGACTACACGGGCGACGACCCGGTGCCGACGCGATAGCGGACGCCGGTTACTTCCAGTCCCGGCCGGTCAGCAGCTTCCAGGCGTTGCGGTAGCCGATATCGTGCCTGGCGCCCTCGGGCAGGTCGCGGATGATCAGGCGGATATTGGCGATGCGGCTTCTCAGGAATCGCTCGGACTGCCGGTTGGCGGGACCGTAGTCGAAACCGGCGACGAAACGGTCGCTGTATTTCGTCAGGATTTCCCGGTAAGCGGATTTGACGGTGTCCGTCTGGTGACCGAAACGGGTCTCCCAGATCACCGTGTCCACCGGATGACCGGCGCACTGGTATTGCCGGCCCGGTTCGCCCACGGATAGGTCGAAGTAAAGGTTGGGATAGGCGCCCAACAGGCGGCGGACCAGCGCCGGGCCGAAGCGCCTCTCCCGCTCAGGATGCCGGATCTGTCCGAAATGGGCGATGATGACCCTGGCCTTGGGATAGGCGCCAAGCATCTGTTCCAGGGCGTCGAGCGGTGAATCCTCGGGCTCCAGGTGAATGGAGAAGGGAACGCCGGTGTCGGCCGAAAGCCGGAATACGCGGCGGCCGTTCTTTCCGTTCAGCGGGATGTCGAGATCCCGGTGGGTCTTGCCCGCCTTGCACTGGGCGTTCGACATGTAGTGGCGGAACTCGATCTCACCGATGAAAGGGTAATTGCCGCCGCGCACCTGGCGCTCCAGTTGATCGATGAAATGCTTTTTCTTGCCGCCTTTCCGTTTCCACCAGTTCCTGTTGCCGCCCTTGTTGGTGGTCAGGATGAAACGGTCGGGATGGGCGTTGACGACCCGGTGGATGTAATAACCCCAGCGGTAGCCCTTGGTCTTGCCGTCCTTGGGCGCCTGGTAGCCGCTGAGCGACATCAGCGCCACGCCGTCTTCGTCCATCACCCGCATCGTCCGGCCGAGAACCGCGTCGCCGTTCTCCCGGGGCAGGTAGGACTCCAAGTCGATCAGCGGGATGACGCCTTTGTCGACGAAGGATTGGATGCGGGCGCGCCATTTGGCCTCGATCTCCTGGCGCGTGTACGTCATCTCCACCGGCTGTTTGGCCGGGGCGGAAGCGGGATGGAACACGAAAGCGGCCGCTAGCCCCGGGACGAGGCAAAGCAGGCGCATGGTTTTCATTCCGCGAGTCCGCTACTTCGCCGGCGGCAGGTGCCACAACCGCTCGGCGTTCCCGTGCGCCACCGCGTGGGCGACCGTGTCGGGCAGTTCGCCAAGCGCCTTTCGCCACAGGGCGACCTGGTCGACGTACAGTTCCTTCCAGTGCCTGGCCCACACGTTGTCGAAGCCGAGGATGAAGCGGTCCGGGTGGCGGAGGTAAAGCTCTTTCCATTCGGCGGCCAGGCTGTCTCCATCGAACTGATCGACCCATGGCTCCTCCGATAGGGACACGGTAACCGGATTGGTGTGGGCGGTGATGAAATGGATGTTCCCATGCGCCGCGATCAGGCGGCTGACGTCCTTTGCCTTCAGTTGCCCCATGTGGATGAGGACGAAGGGGTGGCCGGGATTCTGGCGCAGCATGTCCTCGAACTTGGTCATGAACAGGCCGCGGTCACCGCCGATGCTGGCGAACTCGATGTGGGCGATGAAGGGCCAGTTCCGTTTGATGGCCTTGGCGAGCACGAAGCGGACCTTCGGATCGTCCGGATGCGCCACCACTTCCGGCGCCAGGAACGTTCCCACCCGGTTCAATTTCATCGCGTGAAACATGAGGACTTCCGCCATCGCTCCGAAGCCGGACATTTTCAGGCGCTTTTTCAGGAACTTTTTGAACTTGCCGAGTTCATTCTTGTTGAAGGGGCCGCCCTTGGACCGGACCGCGGGCGTGATCCGGTCCGCGTGACGTGCGGCGAAAGCAATCAGTTCCCCGGGCTTCCTGCGGCCCCTCAGCGCCAGGACGGTGTGCGACACCCGGGCCTCGTCCATCAGCTCCAGGATTTCGTCGAAGTCGATCTGCGGGTCGGCCTGGCTGTGGGCGTCGATAATGGGGAGCTCGTCGGCAAGGAGGCCGCTTGCCGGCGTCAGCAGGAACAGCGCGGTCAGCCAAACGGCCAGTTTCCAGCACATGCGCGAGACCAAGATGTTTCCCCCGCAAACCGGTCCACGGTCCCGCGCACGGGCTTTTACGGGTTCTCTCCTTGTCCTCCGTGCGGCGATTCCCGTTTCCGCGGCCGGACCGTTTTCGAGCATCCCGCGCCGCCGCCCGGATGTCAAAGAAACATTCCGCGGCGACCGGCGGGGTTCTGGGCCGTGACCAGGGAACGGTCGTCGGGCCGGGCCCCTGCCAACGGTTGTGGCCGGGGGCCGGAACCTTTTACCCTGCGCCATCGTTTCCGTGTGGAAATCCGTTTAGTATTGGTCGAAACGATCGGGGCGCGCCATGAAGGTCACCGGGTTATCGGTCTATAGGGGGCCGAACGTCTACGCCCCTGTTCCCGTGATTCGTTTCCGGATCGACCTCGGGGAGCTTGAGGACTGGCCGACCGGACGGCTTGGCGCGCCCTTTGTCGACGGCCTGCTGGATTGCCTGCCCGGCCTTGACCGGCGCGGCGGCGCGGACGGCGCGCCGGCGGATTTCGCCCGGCGCCTGCGCGAAGATGCGGGCGTTTCGCTCGCTCACGTCATGGAACATGCCGCCCTCGAGGTGCAAAGGCTGGTCGGCGCCGAGGTCGGCTTTGGCGCGACACGCGCCGCCGGCTCTGACGGTGTCTACGACGTGGTCTACGAGTATCAGGAGGGCTTCATCGGCCTCGCCGCCGGGCGCCTGGCGTTGGCGTTGATCCACCACCTTGTGCGGTCCGCGTCGGGGCCCGCCGACGGCGCGTCCGCCGACTACGATTTCGCCCGCGACCGGGAGAATTTCGCCCGCTTCGCCGAATCCCAGGCCCTCGATCAAACCACGCTGGCCCTGGTGCACGCCGCAGAGGTCCGCGGTATTCCCTGGTTCCGCCTCCACCGCCGGCACCGTTCCGTCCAGCTCGGATACGGCCGGTTCCAGAAACGAATCCATGAGACGGTTACCAGCGGCACCGGCTATATCGGCGCCCAGTTCTCGAAGGACAAGGCGTTCACGGCCGGCATCCTGGGCGACCTTCTCCTTCCGGTCCCACGCCAGCGGCTGGTGGGGAGCGCCCGGGACGCGGTGCGGGCCGCCGAGGCCATCGGCTATCCGGTGGTGGTCAAGCCGAGCCGCGGCAAGCAAGGCATGGCCATCGGCATCGCTCTGACCGACGCCGAGGGGGTGAGCGCCGCCTTCGCGCAGGCGGCCGCGCACGGTCCCCTCGTCGTCGTCGAACGTTTCATCGAGGGCGACGACCACCGCATGCTGGTCGTCGACGGGGCGTTGATCGCCGTCGCCAGGCGCGTGCCCGCCCACGTGGTCGGCGATGGCGTGCACACCATCGAAGAGCTGATCGACGAGATCAACCGCGACCCAAGGCGCGGCATCGGATTCGCCAAACTGCTGGTCCGCCTTGAAATGGGCGAGGAAACGGAGCGCATGCTGGCCGCGGTCGGATACACGGGCAAGACGGTCCCGTCGAAGGGCGAAATCGTCACCCTGTGCCGCACCGCCAATATCCACACCGGCGGCACCGCCATCGACGTGACCGACCGGGTCCATCCCGACAACCGTGAGATGGCCGTCCGCGCCGCCGAAGGCATGGGACTGGACGTGGCCGGAGTCGATTTCCTGAGCACCGACATCAGCCGGTCGTACAGGGACGTTGGCGGCGCCATCTGCGAGGTCAACGCCTCGCCCGGATTACGCCCCCATTGGGTGGCCGAAGGCAATTCCCCCGACGTCGTCGGGCCCATCCTCGACATGCTGTTCCCGCCGGGAACGTCCAGCCATTTTCCCATCGCCGCCGTTACCGGCACCAACGGCAAGACCACCACATGCCGAATGGTGGCGCATATTTTCCGGCAGGCGGGGACGACCGTCGGTCTTGTCACAAGCGACGGCATTTACGTGGATGACGATCTGATCGTGGCCGGCGATTGGGCCGGCGGCCGCGGGGCACATGTGATCCTGCGCCACCCACGGACCGACATGGCGGTGCTGGAAACCGCGCGCGGTGGCCTCATTCGCGCCGGCATGGGGTACGAGTCCTGCGACGTCGGCGCCGTGCTCAACGTGGCCACCGACCATCTCGGCATGGATGGCGTCGACACCCTGGAACAGATGGCAGAGGTCAAACGCGTCGTCGTCCAGGTGGCGCGGGACACCGCCGTGCTCAACGCCGACGACGCATTATGCCTGGGCATGGCGGATCACACCAAGGCCAGGCACGTCTGTTACGTCACCATGGACGCCGCCCATCCGCTGGTCGCCCGGCACGTCGGCGACGGGGGCCGCGCCGTGGTGCTGGCGCAAGGCGAGAACGGGCCGACGGTGACCGTATACGACCAAGGCGTGGATACGCCGGTGGTGCCCGCCAACAGGATTCCCGCCGCCCTCGAAGGTCTCGCCCAGCACAATGTCGAGAACGCCCTGTTCGCGACCGCCATCGCCTACGGCCTGGGGGCCAAAGCGGAGGACATCGGCGACGGCCTGAGCACCTTCGCCTGCACCTTCGCCCTGGCGCCGGGGCGGATGAATATCTTCGACGGACACCCGTTCACGGTGATCCTCGACTACGCGCACAACGCGCGCGGCGTCAGCGCCATGCGCCGCCTGGCGGAGCGCCTGCGGACCACCGGCCGCCGGCTCTGCGTGCTCCAATCGATAGGCAACCGCCGGGACGAGCATTACGCCGAAGTGGGGCGCGCCGCCGGCGGTGCTTTCGACCATTACATCTGCACCCGCAACGACGATCTGCGCGGCCGCGGGCCGGACGAAGTGCCCGGTCTTCTGCGCGACGGCTTGATCGCCGCCGGCGTCGCCCAGGAGTGCATCACAACGATCCCCGACGAGGAAAAGGCGGTGGCGGCGGCGCTCGACATGGCCGGGGCCGGTGATCTGGTGCTGATTCTCGCTTCCGACGCCGCCCGCAGCTGGAAGCAGATCACCGAGTTCGGCGGCGCCGCCGACGGGGCTCGGGCGCCGTAGAGCGCACCGCCGGGGCTCCTTGGTATCAGAGGGGGGTTTCGGCGCGCACCTTCTGGCGCAGCACGTCGATGGAGACCAGCGTGCCTTTTACGTCCATGCACCAGAACTGCCAGCCGTTGCAGGCCGGGGCCTTCTGCACGTAGGCGCCGACCTGGTGGATGGAGCCGCGGAAATCGGCGGCGACCAGCGAGCCGTCGGCGCGCACCCGGGCGCTGTAGCGGCGGCGCTGGTCGTACAGCACCTGTCCCGGCGTGAGCAGGCCGCGCTCCACCAGCCAGCCGAAGGGGATGCGCGCTTCGCGCCGCCTGGACGGGGTGCTGAGCAGGCCGGGCTCGGGCGTTTCGCGGACCCGTGCCAGGCGCTTTCGGGCGAGGGCGGCGTATTCGGGGTTCCGTTCGATGCCGATGAAGTCCCGTCCCAGCCGCTTGGCCACGACGCCCGTGGTGCCGGTGCCGAAGAACGGATCCAGGATGACGCCGCCAACCTCCGTCGAGGCCAGGATCACCCGGTGCAACAGGGCCTCGGGTTTCTGGGTGGGGTGGGCCTTGCGGCCGTTCACCTTGAGGCGCTCGCGCCCGGTGCACAGCGGCAGCAGCCAGTCGCTGCGCATCTGCAGATCGTCGTTCAGGGCCTTCATCGCCTCGTAGTTGAAACGGTAGCGCGACTCCTTGTCGCGGGCGCACCAGATCAGGGTTTCGTGGGCATTGGTGAAGCGCCGGCCGCGGAAGTTGGGCATGGGGTTGGTCTTGCGCCAGATGACGTCGTTGAGAATCCAGAAGTCCAGGTCCTGGAGGGTGGCGCCGACCCGGTAGATGTTGTGGTAGGTGCCGATCACCCAAAGGGTTCCCTCGGGCTTGAGCACGCGGCGCACGGCGGAAAGCCAGGCCGCGGTGAAGCGGTCATAGGCGGCGAAGCCGTCGAACCGGTCCCACGCCTGATCGACGCCGTCCACGGCCGTGTTGTTGGGGCGCAGGAGTTCCCCGTCGAGCTGCAGGTTGTACGGCGGATCGGCGAAGACCGCGTCCACCGACGCCTCGTCCATGTCCGCCATCAGGTCCAGGCAGTCCCCGACAAGAACTTGATTCACAAAGGTTTTTTTTCGCCCTCCCATGCCGAAAAGCATGGGCGAGGGGGGACTCGGCGTCAAGAATTAAATGGATTCAACGGGTTATGAGCCACCGGTACACCAATATGTTGGAGTCAGCCGGCATCGCCGCGCAATATCTTGTGTATTGGCGCGAAGCTCCGGCGGTGGTGCGGGGTCACGCCCAGGCGCTCCAGGGCGGCGCGGTGCTCGGGCGTCCCATAGCCGGCGTTGCGTTCCCAGCCGTAGCCCGGAAAGGCCCGGGCCAGCTCGGCCATGATGCCGTCCCGGCTCACCTTGGCGACGATGGAGGCGGCGGCAATGGACAGGCTGCGCCGGTCCCCCTTGACCACGCACCGTACCGGGCACGGCAGCGCCGGTTCGCGGTTGCCGTCGACCAGCGCCAGGTCGGGGGTGACGCCCAGCGCGCTGACGGACCGCGCCATGGCCAGCATGGTGGCGCCCAGGATGTTGACCGAGTCGATCTCGCCCACCTCGGCCCGGCCGACGCCGATGCGCGCCGTCCGGCACAGGATTTCATAGAGCCCGGCGCGCCGCCGCCGCGACAGCACCTTGGAATCGTCGAGGCCGTCGCGCAGGTCCGCGGGCAGGGTTCGACGATCCAGGATCACGGCGCCGGCCACCACCGGGCCGGCCCAGGGCCCGCGCCCCGCCTCGTCGATCCCTGCGATTGTGCCGCCGGCCGCCTCTTCCAGGGCGAAGTCAGGCATGGGACCTTTTGGGGGGGGCGGCGGCCTTTCCCTTGGCGGCGGCGGCGGCTCCGGCGCGCAACCGTTCCTGCCGCCGGCGGAAGAACGCGCCGACGCGGCGCCTCGTCACCGTCGTCCACAGGCGCGTTCCGTCCAGGGTATCGGCGACCATGTCCACTTCCGGTCTGTAGACCAGCCGCAGGATCTCGCCCAGGGACGTGATGCCGGCCGCCGCCAGGTCGCGCAGGCGCCGCGCGGTGATCACCCACAGCGGGCTCAAGGCGAGGCTCATGGCCGTCACCGCCACCACGACGCGGCTGTCGGCGCGGCTGATGATCCCATGCTCGACGCCGACGATGGAGAGCAGGAAGGAGAACTCGCCGATCTGGGCCAGCATGATGCCGGCCAGGAAGGCGCGTTGCCAGGGCTGGCCCAACGCCCTGAGGATACCGACGTTCAGGGTCGTCTTGAACACCGTGACCAGGAAGAACAGCATCAGCACGGGGCCCAGGTTGGCCCAGATGTAGGGAAGGTCGATGAGCAGCCCGATGGACAGGAAGAAGATCATCATCAGGATGCTTTGTATGGGCCGGGTGGCCTCGACCATCACACGGCGTTCGGTGCTGTTGCCGATGATGAGCCCGGCGAGAAACGCCCCATAGGCCGCCGACAGCCCGAGCAGGCCCGACAACGCCGACGTTCCGAAGCAGAACGCCAGCGCCGCCAGCGGCCTCAGGTCCATATGGCCGGCGACCATGCCCGCCAACGGCAGGCGCACCTTGCGGCCGCTGCTCAAGAACCAGATGAGGGCGGCGAGGAACGCCACCGACGCCGTGATCTTGGTTATCGCCATCCAGTCGAAGCGGCCCTCGGCCGCCGCGGCGAGGATCAGCATCATGGGCACCACGGCCAGGTCCTGGGCGACAAGCACGCCGATGGTGATGCGGCCGGCCCGGGTGCGCAGCTCGCCCACGTCTTCCAGCACCTTGATGGCGACGGCGGTGCTGGACAGCGCCACCACGAAACCGAGCAGGAGCGACAGCCCGAGCGGCCAGCCGAAAAGCCTGGACAGCACCAGCATGACCGTGGTCGAGGCGCCGATCTGGAAAAGGGTGGCGGTCACCGCCAGGCGCCACAGCCGCCGGAAGACGCGGAGCGAGAGCTCCATGCCGATGACGAAGAGCAGCATCAGCACGCCCAGTTCCGCCAGGACGTCGATCTGGTCGCGGTTTCCCACCAGGGCCAGGGCGGAGGGGCCCAAAAGCACCCCGGCCAGGATGTAGCCGACGATGGCGGGCTGGCGCAGCCGCTCCATGGCGAGGCCGCACAGCAGCGCCGCCAGCACGACGACGGCGATGCCGGTCAGATTCGAATGCACGGCAACGGCTTCCATGGTGTCCGTTCTACCATCGCGAAGGTTAATAAAGTTTAATGGTGCATCGATCCGGCGCGCCCGTCATGCGGCCGGCCCCGCCGGGCAGAAATGCATCGACAGGGTCGGGCCGTTGCTGCCAGACTCCGCCGGGACGGCACGGGCCGGATTTCGCGGCGGGGATGGGGAGGAGATGTCGAGGGTTCTCACCGTCGGGGCGGCGCAGCTGGGCCCCATTCAGCGCGGCGACGGCCGGGCCGTCGCCGTCGGGCGCATGCTCGATCTCATGGCCCGGGCCCACGCCCGGGGCTGTGACCTGGTCGTCTTTCCCGAGCTCACGCTGACCACCTTCTTTGCGCGCTGGTACTCGGAAGACCAGGCGGAAATCGATTCCTGGTTCGAGCGGGAAATGCCGGGCCCGGAAACCCGGCCCCTGTTCGATGCGGCCCGCGCCATGGGGCTGGGGTTCAGCCTCGGCTATGCCGAGCTCGCCGAAGAGGCGGGCGGGGTGCACCGCTACAACACCGCGATCCTGGTCGACAAGACGGGGACGATCGTCGGCAAGTACCGCAAGGTGCACCTTCCCGGGCACGCCGAATACGACCCCGAGCGGAAATTCCAGCACCTGGAAAAACGCTATTTCGAGGTCGGCAACCTGGGCTTTCCGGTGTGGCGCACGCTCGGCGGCGTCTTCGGCATGTGCATCTGCAACGACCGCCGCTGGCCCGAGACCTACCGCGTCATGGGGTTGCAGGGGGTCGAGATGGTCCTTCTCGGCTACAACACCCCGGCCGAGAACGCGTTGTCGGACGAGCCCGAAAACGTGCGCATGTTCCACAATCACCTGTCCATGCAGGCCGGGGCGTACCAGAACGGTACCTGGGTCGTCGGCGTGGCAAAGGCCGGCACCGAGGACGGCCATCCCATGCTGGGCGGCAGCGTCATCGTCGCGCCCACCGGCGAGATCGTGGCCCGGTGCGAAACCCTGGACGACGAGCTGATCACTGCCGAATGCGATCTCGACGATTGCGCCTTCATCAAGGAGACCGTGTTCAATTTCGCCGCCCACAGGCGGCCCGAGCATTACCGCCTGATCGCCGAGCGCACGGGCGCGGTGGCGCCCGACTGAGGGCGGGTAGGGGAGTTTGAGACCATGACCTGGCTGGAGGGACAGAGCAGGGAGTCGCGCCCGCCCGGCGAGCGCCTGGCGGCGCTGCTGGAAAGGCCGGAGATCCTCCAGGTGCCGGGCGCCCACAACCCGCTTGCCGGCCTGCTTGCCAGGCGGGCGGGGTTCCAGGCCCTCTATGTTTCCGGCGGCGCGCTGACCGCCAGCCTGGCCCTGCCGGATCTCGGCGTGATGACGCTGGAGGAGCTGTGCTTCTTTGTCCGCGCCATCTACCGCGCCACCGAGTTGCCCCTGATCGTCGACGGCGATACGGGCTATGGCGAAGCCATCAACGTCATGCGCACGGTGCGCGAGCTGGAGGCGGCGGGGGCGGCCGCCGTGCAGATCGAGGACCAGGTGCTGCCCAAGAAGTGCGGCCACCTCAGCGACAAGCGCCTCGTCGCGCCCGAGGACATGGCGGCCAAGGTGCGGGCGGCGCGCCGCGCGCGCACGCACTTGCGCATCATCGCCCGCACCGACGCCGCGGCAGGCGGTCTGGCCGACGCCATCGACCGGGGGCGCCTGTACCGCAAGGCGGGGGCGGACATCATCTTTCCCGAGGCCCTGGCCTCGGAAGAGGACTTCCGCGCCTTCGCCGAGGCGGTGGACGCGCCCCTGTTCGCCAACATGACGGAGTTCGGCCGCACGCCGCACTTCACGGCGCGGCAGTTCCAGGACTTCGGCTTTCGCATCGTCATCTGGCCGGCGTCCTCGCTCAGGGTCGCCGCCCGCGCCGTCGAGGATCTCTACGCCCACATCAGGGCCGAAGGCGGCACCGAGGGGATGGTCGGGCGCATGCAGACCCGCGAACAGTTGTACGAGATCATCGACTACCACGCCTATGAGGCGCTGGACGCCGGAATCGCCAAAAGCGTCCTGCCCAAGGCCGGGGAGTGATAAATAAATAAAGGGACACCTTACTTAATTGTCCCCCAAAATCGTCATCTCTAATTGAACCAATTAAGTAAGGTGTCCC
>JBHHXI010000023.1:0-27548 GCA_046756945.1 Rhodospirillales bacterium | reverse complement strand
GAACGGCTGGCCCTGGCCGTCGACGGGCTTTCCGAGCTTTTCGCCCTCTTCGATGCGGACGACCGCATCGTGCTGACCAACGCCGCATGGCGGGAATTGAACCGGAAAGTCATCGACACGGCCGGGCCCGGCACTAGCTTCGAGGACCACCTGCGGGCCGCCATCCAGGCGGGTCTTCTGCCCGAGGCCGTGGGCCGGGAAGAGGAATGGCTGCGCCGGCGCATGGACCGCCACCGCAACCCGAAAGGACCCTTCGAGGTGGAGCGCCAGGACGGGCGTTGGTTGCTGGTCAACGAACAACGGCTGCCCGACGGCGGCACGGTCCTCATCCTCACCGACATCACCGAGCGCAAGCGGGCGGAGGAAGCGCTGCGCGAGGCCGAGCGGCGGTTCCGCAACCTGGTGGAAGGCTCCGTCCAGGGAATCCTTATTCACCAGGATCGAAGGCCCGTCTACGTCAACCAGGCGTGGGCCGAAATACACGGCTATACCGTGGACGAAGTGCTTGCCATGGAGTCGGTCATCCCCCTCATCGCACCCGACGACCGGCCGCGCATGGACGAATTCAGAAAGCTTCGCATGGAAGGCGGCGAAGCGCCCTCCCATTATGAGTACGAGGCCATCAAGAAGGACGGTTCGCGCATATGTCTGGAAAACATGGCAACCGTTGTCGAGTGGAAGGATGAACCGGCGATTCAAAGCACGATCGTCGACATCACCGAGCGCAAGCGGGCGGAGGAAGCGCTGCGCGAGAGCGAAGCCCGGTTCCGGGCCGTCCTCGACAACTCGCCGGCCAAGATCCACATCAAGGACCTGGACGGGCGGTACACCCTGATCAACCGCCGTTCCGAGCTGCTGTTCGGCGTCACCGACGAAGAGGCCAGGGGCAAGACGTCGCGCGACATCTTCCCCAAGAAGGTGGCGGATGCCTTCGCCGGGCACGACCAAAAGGTGATCGAATCGGGACAGTCAATCGAGGAGGAGGAAAAGTGGGTCTCCGACGACGGTCTCCGCACCTATCTCACCGTCAAGTTTCCGATCCGCGACGCCGACGGCGAAATCGTGGCCGTCGGCGCCATCGGGACGGACATCACCGAGCACAAACGGGCGGAACTGGTAATACGTGAGAGCTGGGAGCTCCTCCGGGGCGCGGTGAACAGCCTGCAGGAAGGCTTCGCCCTTTTCGACGCCGATGACCGCCTGATTCTCATCAACGGTGAATACGAGCGCGTTAACCCCTCCGCCCCGGAAATGCTTGAACAGGGGTTGCGCTACGAGGACGTGCTCAGGGCCAACGTCGAACGCGGAATGATCGCCGAAGCCATCGGCCGCGAGGAGGAATTCATCCGTGAGCGCCTGGAACGACACCGCGATCCCAGGGGCACGATCCTGCGCCACTTCACCGACGGCAAATGGTGCCTGATCAGGGAAGCGCGCACGCCCGACGGCGGCACCGCCGTTACGTTTACCGATGTCACCGAACTGAAACGGACCGAAGAAGCGCTGTTACAGGCGAAGCAGCAGAACGACATGATTCTCGAAGCCGCCGGCGAGGGAATTTACGGACTGGACCTTCAGGGACGAACGACATTCATTAACCCGGCGGCGGCCAAAATGGTTGGGTGGGAACTCGAAGACCTCATCGGCCTGCCTCAACACGATATCGTGCACCACACGAAACCCGACGGGAGTTCCTATCCGCGGGAAGAATGCCCCATATACGCGGCGTTCAAGGACGGGAAACGCCACCACGTCACGGACGAGGTGTTCTGGAAAAAGGATGGAACGAGCTTTCCCGTCGAGTACGTGAGCACGCCCATCCGGGTGGAAGGAGAACTGATCGGCGCGGTCGTCGTATTCAGGGACATCACCGAACGCATGCAGGCGGAGGAGAAATTGCGCGAGAGCGAGGAGCAGCTGAGATTGTCGCTCGCGGCGGCGCGCGTTGGGACTTTTTGTTGGAACATTCAGGAAGACACGAACTTCTGGGACGACCGCATGCACGAAATCTGGGGCCTGGAACCGGGAACATACACCAGCACGGCGACAAAAGACTTCTTCGCCAATGTGCATCCGGAGGACGCGGAGTGGGTCAACCAGACCGTCGACCGGACGATCAATGACGATGCCGAGCACAACATCGAATACCGGATCGTCCGGCCAGACCAAAGTATCGCCTACGTCCACGAACTGGCGGCGGTGGTCCGGGACGATCGAAAGCGGCCCTTGAGATTAATCGGCGTGTGCCTGGACGTCACCGGGCGCAAGCGGGCCGAGGAGGAAAAAGCGGCCCTGGAGCGGGAGGTTCAGCAAGCCGGAAGGACGGAGGCCATCGGTCTGCTGGCGGGCGGCATCGCGCACGAAATCAATACGCCCATCCAGTACATTCGCGACAATCTGCGTTTCCTCGACGACGCGTGGGGCGATATCGGTACGGTCGTGAAGAAATATCGAATGCTTGCCCAGGCCGCCCGCGACAAGGGCGTGTTGGAGAGCGAGGTCCGGAAGGCGGACTCGGCGGCCGACGAAGCCGACCTGGAGTACCTCCTGGACGAGTTTTCAAAGGCGACCCGGCAGTCCATCGAGGGAACCGGACGGGTCGCCGACATCGTCCTCGCCATGAAGGAATTTTCCCATCCGAGCATGAAAGAGAAGGTCGCGACCGACATCAATCGCGCGATCAAGAGCACGTTGACCGTATCGCGCAACGAGTGGAAGCATGTCGCCGAGGTCGATTTTGACCTGGATGAGACGCTGGCGCCGGTTATTTGCCTGGCCGGCGAGGTGAACCAGGTTTTCCTCAATCTGATCATCAACGCCGTCCACGCCATCGCGGCAAAGGGCGGCGATGGCAAGGAGCGCATCACCATCTCCACCCGCAAGGACGGCGACTGGGTGGAAATCAGGGTTGCCGACACCGGTACAGGCATTCCGGAAGACATGCGCGACAAGATCTTCAATCCCTTCTTCACGACCAAGGAGGTGGGCAAAGGTACCGGGCAGGGACTGGCGATCTGCCAAGACATCGTCACCAACAAGCACGGCGGAAAAATCTTTTTTGAAACCGAGATGGGAAAGGGAACCACGTTCGTGGTTCGTCTCCCCCTTGACGCCCAGGAAAAGGCGTCGGAGGCAGCGTGATGAAACGAAGGCTTCTATTTGTCGACGATGAGGAAAATGTCCTTGATGGACTTCGTCGCATGCTTCGAAGCACCAGTGCCCAGTGGGACATGGTCTTCGTCGACAGCGGCGAAAAGGCGCTGGCCGCCATGGAAAAAGCGCCCTTCGACGTGGTCATCGCGGACATGCGGATGCCGGGGATGGATGGCGCCCAGTTGCTCGGCGAAGTCCAAAGGCGCTATCCCGACACCGCACGGATCATTCTGTCCGGCTACGCCGAAAAAGAGAGCGTGCTGCGCACGGTGGGACCGACCCATCAGTACCTGGCCAAGCCATGCGATCAGGACATGATGATCAACGTCATCGAGCGGGTGCTGGGCCTGCGCACGCTGCTCGCCTCGGAAGGCCTGCGCCGTCTGGTCTCCGGCTTGAAGACACTTCCGACGCCGTCCGCGGTCTATTTCGAGCTTCTCGAGGAACTGGACTCGCCGGAGGGCTCGGCGGCGGCGGTGGCGGAGATCATTGCCGGTGACATCGCCTTGACCTCCCAGATCCTGCGCCTCGTCAACTCGGCCTACTTCGCCCTTCCGACGAAAGCGACGACGCCCTTGCAGGCGGTTCAACTGCTTGGCCTGGAAACCATCAAGTCCGTCGTTTTGTCCGCCGGCGTGTTCTCCCAGTATCTCGGGGACAAGGAACTGGCGTCGACGCTGGAGACATTGAACCGGCGTTGCCTTGCCATCGGCTCGGTGGCCAAGGCCATCGCCGAGGCGGAGAATCTCGACAGCTTCGTCGCCGAGCACGCACGATGCGCCGGCGTGCTTTCCCATATCGGAACCCTGCTTCTCGTCGCCACCTGGCCCAGCAAGTTCAGGAAGGTCGTGTCCTTCCTCGAGAAGACCGCCGTCGCCGACACGGGCGCCGGTCAACAGGCTATCGGCATCGCCGAGGCGGAACAGCAGGTCTTCCACGCCGACCATGCGGCGCTCGGCGCCTATCTTCTCGGACTTTGGGGGTTCAGCGGTCCCATCATCGAGGCGGTGGCCTATCATCACGAGCCCAGGCGGAGCCACTGCCCGGAGGTCAACGCCCTGACCGCCGTGCACGCGGCCCAGTACCTGACCCGCGAAGACCGGGCGGAGATGGATCCCCGGGAAATGGCGGTTCCCTCGCTCGACCGTGAATATCTGGCCGAAGTGGGCGTGCTCGACCGCCTGCCGGCATGGGAGGAAATCGCCGGTTCCTTCAAGCAGGAAAGGGTCGCGTGAACCATGGAAAAGGTCCTTATTGTCGATGACGACACAAACCTTCTCGCCGGGCTCGAACGCCACCTTCGCAAGTATTTCGACGTTTCCACCGCGGAAGGCGGAGAACAGGCGCTGGACCTGGTGAAGTCCGACGGACCGTTTGCGGTGACGGTTTGTGACATGCGCATGCCCGGCATGAACGGAGTCGAGGTGCTCGCGGCGGTGAAAGAGCTCGCCCGGGATACGGTGCGCATCATGCTGACCGGCTATGCGGATGATGTGACCACCACGCGGGCGGTCAACGACGGGGCCATTTTCCGCTTCTTCGCCAAGCCCTGCCCTCCCGAAACCCTGGCCAAGGGGATTGAAGCGGGTATCGAACAGTATCGGCTGGTTACCGCGGGACGGGAGCTTCTTAGCGGTACTTTTTCCGGCGCCGTCAAGGTCCTGAACGACCTGCTGTCGATGGTCGACCCGCAGGGTTTCGATCGATCGGGCACGGTTCCCGGCTCGGCGCACGGAGTCGCCGTACACCTGGGGTCCCCCAACCCCTGGCAGCTGGAAACGGCGGAGATGCTTTCGCGCATCGGGCAGGTCGCGGTGCCGCCGGAACTCCTGGCGAAGAAGCGCGCCGGCGAGCCGTTGACGGAGGTGGAACAGGAGATCATCGCGCTTCAATCCGGTGCCCCTGCCTGTCCGTCCAAACGGGCCGGTGGCGAAGCCGAGTTTGAGATCGATTACCAGCCGCGCCTCCCGACGACGCGGAAACCGGCGTATTCGAAAGACAGGAACTGGGAATATCTGCAGACGACGAAGGAAGGAAAGAACCTCACCGACCGCCAGGCCCAGATCCTGCAAAAGCTGGCGCGCGGTCACACGAACAAGGCAATAGCTGAACACCTGGGCCTCTCGGTACACACCGTACGGCTGCACGTTTCGGCGATTTTGAGGGTCCTGGACGTGTCCAACCGGACTCAGGCCGCATTAATCGCGAGAGAGCTTCTCCGACAAGGAAAGGCCGCTTGAAGAAGGGTCCGGGAAATGTTGGTTACAGCGGAATTCGGGGGTTCAGCGGTCCCCTTGTCGAGGCGGTGGCCCGTCATCACGATCCCCGCCGGAGCCACTGCCCGGAGGTCAACGCCCTGACCGCCGTGCACGCGGCCCGGCACCTGAGCCGCGAAGAGCGGGCGGCGACGGATGCCCGGGAATTGGCGGTTCCCTTACTCGACCGCCTGCCGGCGTGGGATGACTTTGCCGATTCCTTCACACAGGAAAGGATCGCGTGAACCATGGAAAAGGTCCTTATTGTCGATGACGACACAAACCTTCTCGCCGGGCTCGAACGCCACCTTCGCAAGTATTTCGACGTTTCCACCGCGGAAGGCGGAGAACAGGCGCTGGACCTGGTGAAGTCCGACGGACCGTTTGCGGTGACGGTTTGTGACATGCGCATGCCCGGCATGAACGGAGTCGAGGTGCTCGCGGCGGTGCAAAAGCTCGCCCCGGATACGGTGCGCATCATGCTGACCGGCAATGCGGACGAGGTGACCTCCACGCGGGCGGTCAACGAAGGGGCCATTTTCCGCTTCTTCACCAAGCCCTGCCCTCCCGAAACCCTGGCCACGGGGATTGAAGCGGGTATCGAACAGTACCGGCTGGTTACCGCGGAACGGGAGCTCCTTAGCGGGACCTTTTCCGGCGCCGTGAAGGTCCTGACCGACGTGCTGTCGATGGTCGACCCGCAGGGTTTCGGCCGGTCGAGCAAGGTTCACGGGTGGGCGCAAGGAGTCGCCGTACACCTGGAGCTGCCGCACCCCTGGCAGCTGGAAATGGCGGCCATGCTTTCGCGCATCGGTCAGGTCGCGGTGCCGCCGGAACTTTTGGCGAAGAAGCGCGCCGACGAGCCGTTGACGGAGGTGGAAGAGGAGATCATTGCGCGGGTGCCCGAAACCGGACGCAACCTGCTTGCGAATATACCGCGCATGAAAAGCATCTCCGAGATGGTTTACTATCAGGACAAGGGGTTCGACGGCAGCGGCTTTCCCAAGGACGACGTTTCCGGGAAGGACCTTCCGGTCGGATCGAGGGTGCTGAAGGTACTCAATGATCTCGCCAGGGTGACACCAGGGCCGTTCCCCTCGTCCGAGGCGTTTTCCAAGATTGAGCTCGACTGGAAACGCTACGACCCGAAAATACTGGTCGCCGTGCGCGAATTCTTCAAGACGCAGAAAAAACATCCGACCGAGCAAAATGCCATCGTCGACGAGTTGCCGGTCAGCCTGTTGCGTGCCGGATACGTCCTCGAAACGGATCTTAATTTGGAAAACGGTCGTCTCTATCTGGCCGCCGGATCACGGCTCAGTCAGACCCACGTCGAGCACATCCGAAACCTGAGCAAGTTGCAACCCTTCAAGGAACCCGTTCAGGTGACACGGCCCGCCAAGGCGATCTAGCAGGCTGCTGAAAAAGGGCGTTGCTGGTGCCTTATGCTTCGAGACGGCGCTCCGCGCCTCCTCAGCATGAGGGGTAAGTGTTTGATTATATGAGAATCCTCATCCTGAGGAGCCGCCCAAAGGGCGGCGTGTCGAAGGATAGGACGGCACATGGGTGGTTTTTCAGCAGCCTGCTAGACGCCGCGAAGACCTCCGTCCTCCGTCCGCCTTCGCCAACCTGCCTTCGCCGAACGACCCTGCCTCCCTTCGCTCCTTGCGGAGCTTCGGGAGACACTCCTACGCCTAAACGCCTTCGGGTGGTGGGCGATGACGGACTCGAACCGCCGACATTCTCGATGTAAACGAGACGCTCTACCAACTGAGCTAATCGCCCCATCGGATGAAAAACGCCGGACCATACAGGTCTTGCGTCGCCAAGCGCAAGGGCGCCCTGGACAGAACGACGGCCGATAAACAAAGCCGGCTGCCCAGGCAGCCGGCTTTGCATTCGCTTCCCAGGCGGGCGGTCAGTTGACCGCGTCCTTTAACCCCTTTCCAGCCTTAAACTTCGGTTGATTCGAAGCGGGAATTTGGATTCTTTCACCGGTACGCGGATTGCGGCCTTGCGTGGCGGCGCGTCGCGTCACGCTGAAGGTGCCGAAGCCGACCAGGCGAACCTCTGTCTTGGAACTGAGTGAGTTGGTGATCGCCTCGAACACGCCGTCCACGGCCTTGCCGGCGTCCGCCTTCGACATACCGGTTTTACTCGCAACAGTTGCAACTAGATCATTTTTGTTCAATTTGAAGCCCCCTCTCCATGTCCGATCAAAGGTTTTTGGTTGGTTTGGTTGTTGGGATTGGCTCTATGTGGCGAAACGCGAAATCGGCGTTGAGTGTAAATCGGACCCAGCGGGCTCGTCAATCGGAGAACGGCAGTTTTCCCCAGTTTTTTGCGGCTTTCGGGCCACCTGGAGGCATCCTTGCCCGGGGGCGATAGCCGGTGTCCGTGAAACAATCGTTTTCGATGAATGGGTTGGAGGAAACACCTGCACCGGCATCGAAGGCCGGGCCGGGCCGTCCGCGGTTCCGCAGATTTTGAACGGAATCCGCCGCCACGCCGCTTCACAAGCCGTGCCGCGGCGTGCGGCGGACACGGGATCAGTGCGTAATTACCCCGCCCACGTCGTCTTCGTCCGGCTGCTTGCCGATGGTGCCGGCCTTCTTCAGGTCCGCTTCCTCGTCCCAATCAATGGGGGTGAGCGACGACACCAGGGCGTGTTCCAGAACGTCGTCGACGGTGCCAACGGCAATGATGGTCATGCCCCGTTTCACGTTTTCGGGAATCTCGGCCAGGTCCTTTTCGTTTTCCTTCGGGATCAGCACGGTCCGGAGGCCGCCGCGCAGGGCCGCCAGCAGCTTCTCCTTCAGGCCGCCGATAGGCAGCACCCGCCCGCGCAGCGTGATTTCGCCGGTCATGGCCAGGTCCTTGTGCACGGGGATGCCCGAGAGGGCGGAGACAATGGAGGTGGCCATGGCGACGCCCGCCGAGGGCCCGTCCTTGGGCGTCGCCCCTTCCGGGACGTGGACGTGGATGTCGTTCTTGGCGAACGTGGTCGGCGTGATGCCGAAGCTCACGGCGCGGGACTGCACGTACGACTTGGCGGCCTGCACCGATTCCTGCATGACGTCGCCCAGCTTGCCGGTGATGGTGATCCTGCCCTTGCCGGGCACGATCACCGCCTCGATGGCCAGCAGCTCGCCGCCCACCTCGGTCCAGGCCAGCCCCGTGGTGACGCCGACCAGGTCCTCTTCCTCGACCTCGCCGTAGCGGTAGCGCTGGATGCCCGCGAACTTGCCCAGATTGCGCCGGGTGATGGCGACCCTCTGACGTTCGCCGGTCATGATATCCTTGATCGCCTTGCGGCTCAGGTTGGCGATCTCGCGCTCCAGGTTGCGCACGCCCGCCTCGCGCGTGTAGTAGCGGATGATATCCCGCAAGGCGGCCTCCGAGATGGACCACTCGCCCTTTTTCAGGCCGTGGGCCTTGACCTGTTTGGGGATGAGGTGGCGCTTGGCGATTTCCACCTTCTCGTCTTCGGTGTAGCCGGAGATGCGGATGATTTCCATGCGGTCGACGAGCGGCACGGGAATGTTCATGGTGTTGGCGGTGGTCACGAACATGACGTCCGAAAGGTCGTAATCCACTTCCAGGTAATGGTCGTTGAAGGTGGAGTTCTGTTCGGGGTCGAGGACCTCGAGCAGGGCCGACGTCGGGTCGCCGCGCCAGTCGTGGCCCATCTTGTCCACCTCGTCGAGGAGGAACAGGGGATTGGACGCCTTGGCCTTTTTCATGCCCTGGATGACCTTGCCGGGCATGGACCCGATGTAGGTGCGCCGATGGCCGCGGATTTCGGCCTCGTCGCGCACGCCGCCCAGCGACATGCGCACGAAGTTGCGTCCGGTCGCCCGGGCGACGGACTTGCCCAACGAGGTCTTGCCAACGCCGGGCGGTCCGACCAGGCACAGGATGGGCCCGCGAATCTTGTTGGTGCGCAGTTGCACCGCCAGGTATTCGACGATCCGTTCCTTGACCTTCTTGAGGCCGTAGTGATCGGCGTCGAGGATCTCCTGGGCCACCCGGATGTCCTTCTTGACCCGGGTGCGCTTTTTCCACGGAATGCTGAGAATCCAGTCCAGATAGTTGCGCACCACCGTGGCCTCGGCGGACATGGGGCTCATGGAGCGCAGCTTCTTGAGCTCGGACAGCATCTTTTCGCGCGCCTCTTTGCTTAATTTCGTCTTCTTGATGCGGTCCTCGAATTCCGCCGTTTCGTCGCGGCCGTCCTCGGATTCGCCCAACTCCTTCTGAATTGCCTTGAGCTGCTCGTTCAAATAGTACTCGCGCTGGGTTTTCTCCATCTGGCGCTTGACCCGGTTGCGGATCTTCTTTTCCACCTGAAGGACGCCGATTTCGGCCTCGATGTAGGCATAGATCCGCTCCAGGCGGTCAGCCACGGTCCGCGTCTCGAGCAGCTCCTGCTTCTCCGAGATCTTCAGCGCCAGGTGCGAGGCCACCGTATCGGCCAGCTTGCTGGAATCTTCGATCTGGTTGATGGATACCAGGGCTTCGGGCGGAATCTTCTTATTCAGCTTGATGTAGTGCTCGAACTGGGTGACCACCGTGCGGGACAACGCTTCCAGCTCCTGTTTGTCGCCGTCCTGCTCTTCGATGAGCTCGGCATCGGCCTGGAAAAACGCCTCGTTGTCGGTATAGCCGAGGACGCGGGCGCGCCGCCCGCCCTCCACCAGCACCTTGACGGTGCCATCGGGCAGCTTGAGGAGCTGCAGCACGGTGGACACCGTGCCGATGGCGTAAATGTCCTCGATGTCGGGGTCATCCTGGGCCGCGTTCTTCTGGGCCAGCAACAGGATCTGTTTGTCGTCCTTCATCACGTCTTCAAGGGCGCGGACCGACTTCTCGCGTCCCACGAACAGGGGCACGATCATGTGCGGAAATACCACGATGTCCCGCAACGGGAGGACCGGATACAGTTCGCCAATCGTATCGCCTTGATTTCTCACAAGCCTATACCTCTCGTGATGTCCGGTCCCGAAACCGCCGGGAGGCCGGTCGGGTTTTGGCCAAGACCGCCTGTCCAAAGGTGGCGCGCCTGGACGCCCTGTTCAAGGGGGTCGCGATCACTTATGCGCTGGATTCTACATCCTCGCGCCGGTCGGCGTAAATGTAGAGTGGCGTAGCGTGGTCCTCGGCGACCTCGCGGTTGATGACGACTTCCTCGACACCGTCCAGGCCGGGAAGGTCGAACATGGTGTCGAGAAGGATGTTTTCCATGATCGAGCGCAGTCCGCGGGCGCCGGTCTTTCGTTCGACGGCCTTTCTGGCGATGGTGTCCAGGGCGCCGTCGGAAAAGGCCAGGCGCACCTCCTCCATCTCGAACAGACGCTGATATTGCTTGACCAGGGCGTTCTTCGGTTTGGTCAGAATTTCCACCAAGGCATCCTGGTCCAGTTCATCGAGGGTGGCGATGACCGGCAGGCGGCCGACGAATTCGGGAATCAGACCGAATTTCAGAAGGTCCTCGGGTTCGATGTCGCGCAGGATCTCGCCGGTCCTGCGTTCGTCCGCGGCGCGCACGTCGGCGCCAAAACCGATGGTCGTGCCCTTGCCGCGGGCCGAGATGATCTTGTCCAGACCGGAGAAAGCGCCGCCGCAGACGAACAGGATGTTGGTCGTGTCCACCTGCAGGAATTCCTGTTGGGGATGTTTGCGCCCCCCTTGCGGCGGCACGCTGGCCACCGTGCCCTCCATGATCTTGAGCAGGGCCTGTTGCACGCCCTCGCCCGAGACGTCCCGGGTGATGGAGGGGTTGTCGGATTTACGCGAGATCTTGTCCACCTCGTCGATGTAGACGATGCCCCGCTGGGCGCGCTCGACATTGTAATCGGCCGACTGGAGCAATTTTAGGATAATGTTTTCAACGTCCTCGCCCACATAACCGGCTTCGGTGAGGGTGGTGGCGTCGGCCATGGTAAACGGCACGTCCAGGATGCGCGCCAGGGTCTGCGCCAACAGCGTCTTGCCGCAGCCGGTGGGTCCGACCAGCAGGATATTGGATTTCGCCAGTTCCACGTCGTTGTTCTTGGCGCTGTGGCCCAAGCGCTTGTAGTGGTTGTGTACGGCCACGGATAACACTTTTTTGGCGTGGTCCTGGCCAATCACGTAATCATCGAGAACCGCGCAAATCTCCCCCGGACTGGGCACCCCTTCCCCGGATTTCACAAGGTTGCCCTTGTGTTCCTCGCGGATGATGTCCATGCACAGCTCGACGCATTCATCGCAGATGAAGACGGTCGGCCCGGCGATCAGTTTGCGGACTTCGTGCTGGCTCTTGCCGCAGAACGAGCAATAAAGGGTGTTCTTCGAGTCGCCGCTGGTGGACTTACTCATGGGTACCCCGTTCGAAATACCAGCCCTATAGAGGCTATTTTACCCGCTTGCGCGGGGACCGCACAATCCCCAAAAATCGCCGGAATCAAGTCACTTCCCCGCCCCGTCCCGGAAACGGCCGCCCCCAGGGGCCGGGGCGGCCAGAGCGCTCTATACCGGAGATATGGGGCCCCGCGGCGGCCCCTTAATCCTTTTTCTTGCCGTCGCCCTTGCGCCCGGCGTCCGCATTTTCGTCCTCGGGGTGTGGCCGATTTACCACGATCTCGTCGATGAGGCCGAATTCCAGGGCTTCGGCCGGCGTCATGTAGCGGTCCCTCTCCACGGCGCTCTCGATCACGTCGAGCGACTGGCCGGTATGCTCGACGTAAATGCTGTTCAGCCGGGCCCTGAGGGCAAGGATTTCCTTGGCCTGGATCTCGATGTCCGTGGCCTGTCCCTGGGCGCCGCCGGAGGGCTGGTGAACCATGATGCGCGAGTTGGGAAGCGCATACCGCTTGCCCTTGGCGCCGGCGGCCAGCAGGAGCGACCCCATGGACGCCGCCTGGCCGATGCAGACCGTGGAGACGTCGGGCCGGATGTAGGCGATGCTGTCGTAGATGGCCAGGCCGGCGGTGACCACGCCCCCCGGCGAGTTGATGTAAAACGAGATGTCCTTGTTGGGGTTTTCCGATTCGAGGAAGAGAAGCTGGGCGCAGACCAGACTGGCGTCGATGTCGTTGACGACGCCGGTAAGAAAAACGATGCGCTCCTTGAGCAGGCGCGAATAGATATCGTAGGCACGTTCCCCGCGGTTGGTCGTCTCCACGACCATGGGGACGAGGGTGTTCGTGTACGCCTGGACCGGATCCTTCATTGGCTGGTCTTCCTATCTCTCACGAGTTTCCAACGGCGCCTCCGCGGCGCCGCCGGCGGTCACGTTCCCTTCTTGCCCTTCCTGGCCGCCTTCTTGCGGGACGCGGACGTCTTCCCGGCTTGCGCGGCAGGCACCGTTTCGTCTTCCGGGTCCCGCATCAGGTCCTCGAGCGACGCCTCTTTTTCGGTAATGGTGGCCATTTCCAGCATGAAATCCACCACTTTATCCTCGTACAGGGGCGCCGTGATGGCCTCCATCGCCTCGGGCGTGTTCCGGTAATGGTCGATGACGGCCTGTTCGTGGCCGGGGTTGCCGCGCACTTGCGTCATCAGGGCCCGGTTGATCTCCTCCTGGCTCAGGTGGATATTGTTGGTGCGGCCGACTTCGGACAAGACAAGGCCGAGCCGCACCCGGCGTTCGGCGATGGCGCGGAAATCGGCCTTGTGCGCGTCCTCGTTCTTGCCCGCGTCGTCTTCGTCGCGGGCATCCGGGTCGGCCGCGCGCTGCGCCTCGAACTGTTTCCAGATGGTATCGAATTCGCGCTCCAGCAAGCCCTCGGGGACCTTGAAGTCATGGGCCTCGGCGAGGGCGTCGAGCAATTCCCGCTTGAGCCTGAGGCGCGACAGCTCCTTTATCTGGCCTTCGTGTTCCTCGCGGATGTTGTGTTTCAGCGCGCTCAGGCTTTCCTGCCCGACCTTCTTCGCCAGCTCGTCGTCGATGGACGCCGGAGCGGTGTGGCGCACCTCCTTCACCTCCACGTCGAACACCGCCTCCTTGCCGGCAAGCTCGGCGGCCGCATAGTGTTCTGGAAAGGTTACCTTGACCGCCACGTGGTCGCCGGCGGCGACGCCCACCAGCTGTTCCTCGAACCCGGGAACGAAGCTCCCCGAGCCCAGTTCGAGGGAATAGCCGTCGGCCTTTCCTCCCGGGAACTCCTCGCCGTCCACCGTGCCGGTAAAATCGATGACGACGATGTCCCCGTTGGCGCTTTTGCCGCCGCCGCTGACCGGCTCCGAGGACTTGTAGGCGCCGGACAGGCGTTCAAGCGCTTTTTCGACGTCCGCTTCGTCCACCTTGGCGACCAGCCTTTCCAGGCGGATGGTCGAGAAATCGACGGGCTCGATGTCCGGGAGAACTTCCACCGCCATGGTGTATTCCAGGTCGGTCCCTTCCTCGAACGACGTGATTTCAACCTTGGGCTGCATGGCCGGCCGCAGGCTGCGCTCCGACATGATCTGCATCGACGAGTTATTGACTGTTTGTTCCAAAACCTCGCCCATGACCGAGGAACCGTACTTCTTGCGCAACAGCGAAACCGGCGCCTTGCCCGGACGGAACCCCGGAATCGTCAGGGTGTTCGCCAACTCTTTCAGGCGGCTGGCAAGCTGTTCCTCGATCTCGGCGGCGGGAACGGCGATCTTGAACTCGCGCTTCAGCCCCTCGGCCTTGGTTTCCGTAACGTCCATGGCTGTGCCAATCATAAAGCCCGCTATTCCCTACCGAATCATTTCTGGGAACGGCCGACCGTGCGCTGCGGTCGAACACTCTAAGGATGTGAATCTGGTGCGGGCGGAGGGACTTGAACCCCCACGACTTGCGTCACAGGTTCCTAAAACCTGCGTGTCTACCAGTTCCACCACGCCCGCCGTTTTCCCCGGCCTACCCAGCGGGGCCGCGACTCTATACGATTGGCGACTCGTGTCAATCGCGTCCCCCTGGTGGGCGCCGGCCACCGGGATATTTCGCTTCGCCATCACGTTTCCCCTCGCCCGTCAGCCCTTCAGCCCTTCAGCAGGTGTCTTATGGCCGACGATGCGGCGACCCGGCCCGAAGACGTGTAGTCCTCGTGATTTTCCTCGATTTCGCTTTGCTTATAGAGGTAGTTGATCATCATTCCCGCCGATTGCTCCAGGCCCCTCGCCGACCGGTCGCCCAACCAGTTCAGGCGCTCCATGCGGGCCCCGTTGCTGAGGTGGAAGTGGGCCACCGGGTCGGCGACCTCGCCGCCCGGGCGCTTCTCCTCGACCAGATAGCGCGCGCACAGCCGCATCAGCGGAGCCCTGAGGGCCTGGCAGGTGGTTTCGTCGGCGTGCCAGTCGGCTCTGGAGAGCAGGGCCTTCAGGGTGCCCTTGGCGCCCCGGCCCCGGGCGCGGGCGGCCTTCAGCGCCTTCCGTTCCGAGGGCAGCAACAATCTGGGTTCGCCTTCGGAAAGCACCTGGTCCAGCCACGTCCGGAACCCCGGAATCGGCGACAGGGTGGCAAACGTGTTGAGGCCCTTGAACTCGCCGGCCAGGCTGTCGACGACCCGCTTGATCAGGAAATGGCCGAAGCTGATGCCGGCGAGCCCCTTTTGAGCGTTGGAGATGGAGTAGAAGATGGCGGTATCGGCGGTCTTCGGGTCCTGCAGGGGCGCCGATTCGTCCAACAGGGTCTGGATGCTGTCCGCCATTCCGTCGATCAGCGCCACCTCGACGAATATCAACGGCTCATCGGGCACGCGGGGATGGAAATAGGCGAAGCAGCGGCGGTCGGAATCGAGCCGGTTCTTGAGGTCGTCCCAGCTTTCGATGGCGTGCACGGCCTCGTAGCCGATCAGCCTCTCGAGCAGCGCGGCGGAGGCTGAATCCCAGGTTATCCGCCTGAGATCGAGGAAATCCACGTCGAACCAGGTGGTGAGCAGGGCCTTGAGATCGGCTTCCAGGGCCCGCAACACCGGTTCGTGGCGCATCAACTCAAGCACCTCGGCGCGCATGTCGACCAGGAACTTGATCCCTTCGGGAAGGGCGTTGAACTGGGTCAGGAGCCGTACCCGGGGCGCCTCCAGGGCCCTGCGCAGGGCCTGTTCGGCGTCCCGCCGTGCGTCCTTGCCGTCGGCCCGCCGCAGGGCTTCCACGGCGGCGTCGACGTTGCCGGAATCGACGTCGAAGTCCTCCGCCAGGATGCGCAGGAACCGTTCGCGCCCGATCGCCTCCAGGGCCAGGTAGGCGCGCCCCAGGGCCGCCGCCCGGGCGCGCGCCGAAACCTCGCCGCCCCGGGTCTCCAGGCAGGCGTGCATTTGCGCGCGCAGGCGATCGGCGTCGACGTCGGGCAGGTCCGGGGCCATGCTGGCGGCCGTGGCGTCATAGGCCGAGCCGGCGATCCCCTGCCACGCCTTGCGCAGGTTGCGCAGGGTCCGGTCGAGGAAGCTGGTCGTGTATTGCTCGTTCATGGTCTTTTTCATGGTCTTTGCCGTGCCTTGTCGCCAGTCCCAGGATTGACCGCCGGCGCCGCCGATTCAAGCCTTCATGCGGCCATCTTCCTTGAGGCGCCCGACGATGCCGGGCAGCACGTCCAGCAGGTCCTCGGCGATCAGTCCGGGTCCGAAGTCCGCCGCCGCGGCGCCGTGTATCCAGGCGGCGGCGCACGCGGCGTCGAAGACCTCCATGCCCTGGACCATCAGGCCAAGCGCTACTCCGGCCAGCACGTCACCCGAGCCCGCCGTCGCCAGCTCGGGCGGGGCATCGGCATTGATGACGGCGCGGCCGTCGGCGGCGGCGATCACCGTGTCGGGCCCCTTGAGCAGGACCACGGCGCCGCTCCGCCGGGCGGCGTCGCGGGCGCGGGTCAGCTTGTCCCCATCGGGCGGGAACAGGCGGGCGAACTCCCCTTCGTGGGGGGTCAGCAGGCAGGGCCCGGCGATGGCGGAAAACAGTATCCCCGGATCGTCCCGGAAGACGGTCAGGGCGTCGGCGTCCAGCACGCAGGCCTTCTCCGCCTTCAGGGCCGCCAGCGCCCGGCGGCGGGTACCGTCCGAGACCCCGGCGCCCGGTCCGACGAGGACGGCCTTCTTGCGCGGGTCGGAGAGAAACTCCGCGAATCCGGCGTCGTCGGCTATGGGCTTGACCAGGGTTCCCGGCGGGCCGGCGGCAAAGACGGGAAAGGCCTCGGGCGGGGCGGCGATGGTCACCAGGCCGGCCCCGATTCGCCGTGCCCCGAGGGCTGCAAGGCGCGCCGCGCCGGGCATTTCGGGACCGCCCACCACCACCGCGTGGCCACGGCTGTACTTGTTGGCGCCGGCGCCGGCCCAGGGATAGCGCGCCAGCCAAAGCCCGGGTCCGTTGACGAAAGTCCTGGCGCCGATGTCGGCGAGGACCGCGTCCGGGATGCCGATGTCGGCGACCACCACGTCGCCGGCCAGGGTCCGGCCCGGCAGCAGCAGATGGCCGGGCTTGCGGCGGAAAAAGGTGACGCAAACGGCGGCCTGGGGCGCCGCGCCCAGGACCTGGCCGGTGTCGCCGTGGACGCCGCTGGGCACGTCCACGGACACGCAGTCGAGGCGCCTTTCGCCTATGGCCTCGACCACGGCCCGCGCCGCGCCCTCCAGGGGCCGCGCCAGCCCGGCGCCGAACAAGGCGTCGACCACGAGGCCGCACCCATCGAGCACGGCACGGTCCAGAGGCGCCACCTCACCCGTCCAGCGCTCGGCGTTGGTCGCCGCGTCGCCTTTCAGGGCGTCCCGCGACCCCAACAGCGCAACCGTAACCGGCCACCCCGCCGCCGCCAGCAGGCGCGCCACGACGAAGCCGTCGCCGCCGTTGTTGCCGGGGCCACAGAGCACCGCCACCGGCCGCGCCTGCCAGTGGCGGCGAATTTCTTCGGCGACGGCGGCCCCGGCGTTCTCCATGAGGTCCAGGCCGGGCACGCCGCCGGCGATGGCCGCGGCGTCGGCGCGGGACATTTCGTCGACGGAAAGCAAGACGGTGTCGGTCATGGCCGGGACCGTACTCCACGATGTCCACCGGTCATCATAGAGGGGCGCGGACCGGCCCGGAACCCGTCACCCGGGCCCTGATGGCGCTCACTCCGGACGGCGGGCGACCGTCTTCTGGTAGAGGCCGCCGAAATAGGTCTCCTTGCGCCATGTGAACCCGTCGGCGGCGCCGGAAAATTCGGCGATTTCATGGCGCCAGAGGCTTTTCGCGTACGGCTCCAGGGTGTCGAACACGAGGCTCATCACCCCTTTCAGGGGATGGGCCCAATGCGGCCTGTGGTAATCCATGAATACCACCGCGCCACCGGGGGCGACGCTCATCAACAGCGCATCGACGACGGCGCGCTTGTAGTCCTCGGGAAGCTCGTGCAGCAGGAAATAGCAGCACACCGCGTCGTAGGGTCCGCCCCCCGGGGCGGCGGCATCGGCGAGCCGCACACGGGCCTGGGGCAGCCCCCGCAGCTTGCGCCGGCACCCGGCCACCTGAATGGGGGCGACATCGATGACGTGCAGGCTTCCCCGGGGACCGAGATGGCGGGCCAGTTCGGGGGAAAATTCGCCGTAGACGCAGGCCGGCTGCAACACGGTTTGTCCCGGCCGCAGTTCCCGGAAGGCCTCTCGCCGCAGACGCCGGTGGTAGCCCCACAGGATGCACGAAACCACGATTTCCCGGTCGAGAAGCCGGACGTTGCGCGGATTCAGATAGGCCCAGTAGTAGGTCTCCATGAGATAGTCCGGGATCACCGGGGCCAGGGCCGCGGACGGCCGCAGGGCGGGCGCAACACCGTCGCGAGAGCGCTGCCGCTCCACATCCGGTGCTTCGATGACGTTGACGCTCGCGTCCATTTCGCCACGGATCAGGCGGCGCCCGTCGTACCGGCGCCGCGCTTCGGTTCGAATTCCGCCAAGCTGCCTGTCACCACCATTGCGGCACCTGCGGCGGGCATGGCCCGGTCCGCGCCCTGCCCGCATGTCGGTTATGGGCGACGGTACACACGCGTTTGGCGTAGACGTACCGCACTTGCGCGCGGGCCGCCTTGACGGTGATCAACATGCCAGGGGCACAACGCGGAAGGCCGTGTCGGCGCGCCCTAAAACTCGTAAGCGTAGGTGAGCCACGTACCGAACGTGTCGGTATCGACGCCGGCGTTCCGGTTCGTCATCCAGCCGAGATCGAAGCCGATGCCGTTATCGAAGGCGTACCCGGCGGAAACCTGGAACTGCTCCTCGTTGGTCTCGGTGCCGTCCGCGGCTTCGGTCTCCTTGCGGGTTCCGGCCAGGGTCAGGTTCCAGTTCCCGTAGGTGAGGGCCAGCGCACCGGTCAGGTAGAAGCGGTCCTGGTCGTCGACGCCGTCGGCGTCGGTCTGGTTCACGTACTCGATAAGCGGCCGCGCACCGATATCGTCGGTAATTCCGAGTTCGTATTCGGCGCCGACGGCGAAGCCTTTCTCGTCCTGCTCCGTATCCAGGCCGTTGCCCTGGTGCACATAGGACAGGTGATAGCGGAAACCGGGCAGCGCCTTGAACCCGCCGCCGTCCAGCCCCACGGCAAACGACGAAAGGTCGCCCGTGTTGCCGGGTCCGCCATCGGCCTGGCGGGGCTTGTCGCGCCGGGTGATGACGGATTCGGCCAGCCCCGAGGTGTCGAGGAAAAAGGTGCTCGCCGACAGGGTATGCCGGCCCAGGGTGTCGTCCCCGAAGTTCACGCTCCCGCCAAAGCCTATGCGCTCGGCCAGCTCGTAACCCTCGGGCAGATCACGCCCGTAGATGCCCGGCGCCGCGTCCCAGGCGATGCCGAAGTTGGGGCCGAACTTGCCGCCGAAAAGGGAAAAGCGCCCGCTGTCGTAGTTGAGGGTGAGGACCTCGACGAACAGCCCCTGGTTGTCGAAGACCTGGTCGTCGCCGGACACCGCCGGCGCCTTGACCGGCTCCAGGACGAGGCCCGTGAAGACGGAGATTTCCTCGGTGAACCGGATGGTGGCCGATGGCTCGGTGGCGGTGAAGAGCGTGTTGAACTCGGCCGTCGGGTCATCGGAGTCATAGGCCAAGTCGTTCTGGATCTCGATGACGATTTCGCCGGAGATGTTGGGGAAGGTATCCTTTTCGCCGGCCCCGGCCGGCGCCGAAATCGCCAGCACCAAGGCCACGGACGCCCCGAACGCCGGCCCAGGACCAAGTGTTTTCGACATCCGACAATTCCTCATGTCGCTACAGGCCGCCACCCCCGCGCACCGCGCCGGCGCCGGAACCCGGCCTGGTCCCGGCTCAGGAGCCCGTAGTATTCACAAACGGCGGCGCGGGCGGCCGTTTATCCGACGCCCCGGCCGCCGGTCACTTGGCCGGCAGCGTCTGGATATAGGCCAGGATATCCACCTGCTCCTGGATCTTCAGCACACTCAAGGACACCATGCCGACGCCGGGTTGGCCGAAGCGGATCTTGTGCAGGGCTTCCCACGGATTTTTCCGTGCCACGGTGCCCACGTACTCGACTTTCGGCGGGTCCTTGAAGTTCATTTCCTTGCCGTCAAAACCGTGACAGTTGGCGCAGATGGTCTGGAAGAACTGCGCTCCGCGCCGGGGGTCGCCGTTCGCCTTCTTGGTGGCGCGATCAATATAGCGGTCCATGTCGATCTGGCCCAGGCTCACGAAAAGGGCCAGTTTTCTCATGGCGCTGTGCGGCATCATGGCTTCCGTATAGCGGTGGGTTTTGTCCATCATGATTTCATGGATCGTTTCGGGATCGATGCCCGCCATCCCACGGACCCCCTTGATGCCGGTGAAATGGGATCCTTTGGCATAGGCGCCGTCCTTGCCCTTGTAATCCCAGCCATGGCACTCCTTGCAGCGCCAGGTGGTGGTTCCCTTTTTCTTGCCCGCCTTGGGATAGGACGGATGAGTCCCTTTCGGGGGATCCGCCTCGATCACCGCCCACCACTTGTCGTAAAGCTGCCCGCCACGGCCTATGGCCCAGATATTGGTCGGAATACTGATCGGACTCGTCGGACGAGCGTCCTCGGCCGCGGCCGGCAGAGGGAACAGGCTGATCGAACTGCCGAGGATCGCGCCGGCGACGGTCAACATAATTGCGCCGCACGCCGATATCGGCACCGGGAAAAAGCGTTTCATCTTTCTTCTCCTGCGTATGGTCGCCCGCATGGGAACGAAGGGCCTGCCGTGTTCACTCGGCAGCGCGAACAAAACGGCCGGCACCTTATGCACAATGTGCGGGCACGAAACTTGACGGCGATCAAATTACAAGCCGACGCGGGTGTGATGGCGTGCCTTTTCCGCGTGCGCGGCTCTGATTATCCCGTTTCCGGGGTACGGCCCCGGCGGGGCGGTGACGCTCAGTCGCCTTTCCCGTAGTCGTCGGGAAGCATGTGGGCGATGCCCTTGTGGCAGTCGATGCAGGTCTTGCCCTGCTTCATCGCCCGTGGGCGTTTCGCCCGCTGAGGGCGCGCGTATTGCCCACGGTCGCGCCATGACCCGGCGAATCGTTCACCCGGTATCGCTCGATGTCGCCTCGGCCGGATCATTAAAGATGGGGATGAAGCGGCTGATCACGTAGTAGACGACGAACGGAGCCGCCAGAATCATCGCCACCGCCAGGACACCCTCCTTGGTCAGGAACTCCCACTCGAAATCGACGAAACCGCGCTCGGACTTCGAAATGAGCTGCCCCCCGATGACCACGTTGAAGCGCATGAACAGGACCTGCAGAACCAGCATCAGGCTGCAGAGATTGGCAAGATAGAACAGCGCCCGGCCGGCGAGCTTGGAAAGCGCCACATATCCGAGCAGGAACAGCGGGACGACGGAAAGGATCAGCACCTGACCGATGACGAACGATTCGAACAACGGCCCGCGGAGAAGCGGCCCGACCTGCGACCAGTGCCAGCCGCGCTCGTATATGATGGTCGCCAGCTCGAGCATTTCCAGGGTGAACGCGAGGACGAAGGTGGCCCACAGATAGACCATGAACTTCTTCACCATCACGTAGTCGTAGGGCTCGTGGCGCCGCCATTTGATGACCGTGTACATGAGCATGAGCATGGCCATGCCGCTGACCATGGCCGACAACAGAAAGATGATCGGCTGCAGCGGCGTCGCCCACCAGGCCATGGCCTTGACCGAACCGAAGATGAAACCGACGTAGCCATGCAGGAGGCAGGCCCACGGAAGGCCGATACCGGCCAGAATGACGGTCAGCTTGCGGTCGACCTCGGCGGAATCCGGGTGGTAGGTTCTCACGCCCAGGGTCAGCGCGCCCCACACGACCCCCATGAGGCCCGTCGTCGCGTCGGCCATGCGGATGAAATATGGTCGGTAGATCAGCCAGATCTCGATCATCAACAGAACCATGTAGCCGGCCCAGACGTAGCCGAAGATGCTCATGGCCGAGGTCAAATGGGGGGTCATGAAGATTTCGGCAGCCCTCTGCGGCTGTCCCAGGTGGAAGAGCAGCGGAACCCCGGCGAAAAGGCCGAAGCAGAACGCCGCGATGAGGGCGAAGTTCCCGATGGGGCGGAATTCCTTCACGCGGAACAGATGGTGGAGGGAGGAGAGCACGAAGGCGCCGGCCATGAGGCCCGTGATGTAGGGGTAAATGACGATCGGCAATGCCCACCACACCTGGGCATTGTTGGGGAAGATGTAGTTGACCAGCGCGTCACCGGGGAGAATCGACATCATATCACTTGTCTCCTCAGGCCGACGTAGAAACACATCGGACCCGTGTGCATGGCCGGTTTAAGCACCATGTACTTGTTGTCCTCGAAAATCTTGGCCACCTCGCTCTCCGGGTCGTTCAGGTCCCCGAACAGGCGCGCCTTGTTGGGGCACACCGTCACACAGGCGGGCAGCTTCCCGTTTTTCACCCGGTGATAGCACCACGTGCACTTATCGGCCTTGTGGGTCTCGGGGTTGATATACCGGGCCCCGTAGGGGCAGGCCTGGACGCAGTAAGCGCACCCGATACAATGTTCGGGGTCGATGAGAACGAATCCTTCGGGGGTGCGGAACGTGGCTCCCACGGGGCACACCTGCACGCACGGGGGGTCCGCGCAGTGGTTGCACATCTTGGGCACGGTGAACGAATCCTTCGCCTTTGCCCGCAGTCCCGCGTTGACCGCCTCGAATCCCTTGAGGGCGCCGTCGGGAGATTCGACGGCCACGCCATCGCCGGTGAGGACGTACCTTTCCACCTAGGTGCGGAAGACCCCCGAGGGAACGTTGTTCTCCCGCTTGCAGGCCCGCACGCAGTTGCCGCACCCGATGCAGTTGTTGATGTCGATGACGTAGGCGTACTGGTGCCCGGCCTTGCCGTTTTCCGCCGTGGCCGCGCCGAGCGCCCCTATCTTGTAGACCATCAGGACGGTGGCCGCGGCGGCGCCCGACAAAACGTGTTTCAGGAACTCCCTTCGGGAATCCGCTTCCACTACGTCCGCTTCGAATTTTTCCATCACCTGATGCTCACAATTACTCGTCATCCGAAACACCGACGCGCGAGGTTCATGGCGTCGGATCGTGCGCGTCGTGGCATTTCAAGCAAAGCTTCTTGTCGTCGAGCGTCTTGTGCTTGCGGACAAGTTTTCCGATTTCCCCGGTTTTCGAAAACTGGGGCAAGGTCTTCGGCCTGTTGATCTGCTCGGCGTGACAGTTCAGACACTGTCCGCGGGACTTATCGACCTTGGCGGCGGCGAACTTCTTGCCGTCCCGCACGTGGTCGGCCAGGGCCCCGTGGCAGGATTCGCAAGACAACGCCTTGTGCTTCAACTTCTTGACCCGTCTGGTCTCTTCCTTGTGACAGGACTTGCAGGCCTGGTTGCGGCGCGAACTCGAAATATCGGTGATCCCGCCGTATACCATGGGCTGCTTCTTCAAATCCTCCAGGGCATCCTTGCGGAACCAATACCCTATGTCGTAGTTCCAGCTGGCAGGTGTCGCGATCCATACGATCCCCAGGAATACGACCAGGGCGGTGAACAGCACGATCCCCAACCGGTAGATGTGGGACAGGGGTGATGGATTCCTCATGTTCGCCCTTTCAGGACCGTCGCCTTAACCGAATTCAGGCCGGCAACCGAACCGGACCTTCTGTCTCCGCCTCCAACCAACCCAAAGCGCGGCAAGCCGGCCGGCTCCCATCTTCGGGGAGGGGAAGGGCATGGGAGCCGGCCAATTGCCTACTTTTTCTTGGGCAGGGTCGTGAGGTGGGCCATGATGTCGACGATGACCTGCCGGTCCAGGGCGCGCAGGGCCGGCATTTTTTCGCCGGGCTGGCCGTTCATGATCTTGTGCATGACTTCCCATGGGTTGCCCATCTGCGCGCCGAGCGGCTTCTCCATGTCCTTGGGCCGCCGGCCGTCCTTGCGATGGCAGCCGATGCAGATGGTGTTGAAGTAAGCCGCGCCCCTGGCCTTGTCGCCCTTCGGCTTTTTCGTCGCGCGATCGATGTACTTGTCCATGTCGATCGTGCCCTTGCTCAGGAAGTTGGCCAGGTCCGTGAAGTCTTCGTCCTCCATCTTGCCGCCGTAGCCGTGGGTCTTGTCCTTGAGGACGGCGATGATCTTCGCCGGGGCGGCGCCGGCCATGCCGCGGACGCCCTTGATGCCGGTGGAGTGCTTGCCCTTGGCGTAGGCGCCGTCCTTGCCCAGGTAATCCCAGCCGTGGCATTCCTTGCACCGCCAGTTGGCCTTGGGCTTTGTCGCGTACTTCTTGCCGGGCGGGTAGGCCGCATGGGATTTCTTCGGCGCGTCGTCGCCGATCACCTTGTACCACTTGTCATACAGCTTGCCGCCGCGGGCAAGGGACGACTCGATTTCCGCGGCCGCCACCGGATACGGGGTGGCAACCACGCCGCCGAGCGCGATGATGCCCGCGCTCGCCAACGAAGCCGCGCCAAGAATCGACATCAATGATCGGATGGAAGGTTTCATTGCATTTTCTCCAGTAAGTGGTCCGGTGGATGGAACCTGAACGCAGGACGTTGCGGCGCAAACGATCCCCGACGAAAATTCGTAGCCACCTTTACCGATTCAAATAGCGCAGTCATTGACTTCCATCAAATTACAGTTAACTTACAGTTTTATTACAATTGCCTTACAGTTTTATTACAATTACCTTACAGTTTTCTTACGGACGTCCGTTGGCGCCGATTGCCGGACGGCCGCAGCGCAGCGCGCTCTGGGCGAGATCACCGCCGGGGTCTATAAATCCTTCCGCCATGATGGCCGCGAATATACCGGGGGGGAGGAGCGCGCCGTGAAGACGCTGGTGCTCGGCGCCGGCGTCGTCGGCGTCGCCGCCGCCTATTACCTGGCCCGCGCCGGACACCAGGTGACGGTGGTCGAGCGCCGGGCCGGACCCGGCCTGGAAACCAGCTTCGCCAACGGCGGCCAGATCGCCGCCAACCACAGCGAGCCGTGGGCCAACCCGGGGACCCCGGCCAAGGTCCTCAAATGGCTGGGGCGCGCCGACGCGCCGATCCTTTTCCGCCGGCGCGCCGATCCCCGGTTGTGGGCGTGGGTGTTGCGCTTCCTCGGCAACTGCACGGCCCGGCGGGCGCGCATCAACACCGAACGCCTGACCCGGGTCTCGCTCTACAGCCGCGCCGCCCTGGCCGAGCTCCGGGCGGAGACCGGCATCCAGTACGACCAGCGCACCCGGGGCATCCTGCACATCTACCGGGACCCAGGGGAATACGAGCACGCCCTGGCCCAGGCCGAAATGGTGAGGCCGCTGGGGTGCGTGCGCCGGGCCCTCGACGCGGCGGGCTGCGTCGGCGTCGAGCCGGCCCTGGCCGGGGCCGCGGATACCCTCGTCGGCGGCCTCTACTGTCCCGGCGACGAAAGCGGCGACGCCTGCACCTTCACCGCCCGGCTCGCCGAAATCTGCGCCGGGGAAGGCGTCGCGTTCCGCTACGGCACGACCGTGGAGCGCCTGCGGGCCGACGGCGGCCGGGTAACCGGGGCCGACACCGATGGCGGCACGCTTTCCGCCGATGCCACCGTGCTCGCCCTGGGCAGCTACAGCCCCTTCCTGGCCCGGCCGCTGGGCATCACCCTCCCCGTCTATCCGGCCAAGGGCTATTCGGTGACCATCCCCGTCGAACGCCCCGAGGGCGCGCCCGAGGTCGGTCTCCTCGACGACGAGCGGAAACTGGTCTACAGCCGCCTCGGCCGGCGCCTGCGGGTGGCGGGCACGGCGGAGTTCGCCGGCTACGACACCGCCGTCACCGAGTCGCGCGTCCGTTTCATCCTGGACTCGGCGCTCGAGCTTTTCCCCGGCTGCGGCGACGCCGCCAAGGCCGAGTTCTGGGCCGGGCTGCGTCCGATGACGCCGGACAACGTGCCGGTGATCGGCCGCACCCGGTATGCCAACCTCATCCTGAACACCGGCCACGGGACCCTGGGCTGGACCATGGCCTGCGGCTCGGGCAGGATCGTGGCCGACCTGGTGAGCGGCAGGACGCCGGAAATCGATCTCGACGGTCTCGGCGTCGGGCGTTTCGGGTAAGGGACTTAGGCTCCGCGGCGCGCGTTCATTGGAGCGTAAGAACCCGGTTGGGCGCGGAGGGATTCGGATAAAAAAAACGGCGGATATCCGCCGTTTCTTTATCTTCCCGCCGGTGGCCGGCTTTAACTCGTGAGGATGCCGACGACGATCAGCACGGCGAAGACGCCAACCAGGTAGACCCAGCTCTGGCTCTTGAGGGCGATGATCTTCTCACTCATTTCCTGACCCCTTTATATCTAATCCTTGGACGACAATCTCGCTTCGTCCCACGCCCGGTTTTTGCTGCAATGCAGCATTGACGAACCTATACTCATGCCCCCTTAGGGAGTCAACAACTTTTCTGCGGCGCACCATTCTTTGTGCAACGCAGCATCCAGGGATGGTGGTTGCGTCGAACGTTTCCACTGAAACCGGCTGCGCCGGGTGGGGCTGCACCCCGCGCGGTGCTTTTTCTTAGGGCCTTATGGCCCTGAAACCCACGGGGCGCGGGGCCTTAAGGCCCCGCGAAAGCCGGCGCGGCATGACTTCTCACCGGTGCCATGATAGGTTTTTCCGGTAGCTGCACCGGGGGCAGCCATGATCTTGGCGGCCCCGGGGGTGCAAGAGGACGGGAGGGGCGCAGAATGAGTGTGGCGGTCCCAGGTTGGAAATGCCTCCGTGCGGCGGCATGCATGTTTCTGTTGGCCGCAACGGCATTCTGGCGGCTCGAACCCGCCTATGCCGCGGTCGTGCCCGAGCACCTTGTCCCCTTGACGGTCGACCTGCTGCGCGGCGTCAAGGAGGGGCTGAAATCGGCCTCCCCCAAAAGCGGCGAAGCGGACATCAGGCAGCGGGCCTACAAGATCCTGCGCCAGGAGGGTCTTTATCACTGGGCCCGCCGGGAGCTGATCCGCAAGGGCCTGGCGACGAGGCTCGCAGCGGTCTTCGCTATCGCGCCGGTGAGCGCGGCGGATATCCCCCGGCTCCAGCGATTTCTCGACGACCGAATCGGCGGACGGCGCGACGCCGCCCTGGACGAGCTCTACACCGCCTACAACCGGCCGCGGCCGACCGGCAAGGAACGGGCGCGGATCGTCGCGGCCGTGGACGCCCTGTGGCGCGACGCCTGGGGCGGATTGCCATTGGACTATAGCTTCGAGGGTGTGCGGGGGCCGCACCGCATCACGCTGGAATGGCGGCTCGAGGATGCCCGCATTTCAGTCCTGGTCGAGGATGGCGAAGAAGGTGCGGCACGGCCCACACGGTTCGAGATCACGGGCGAGGTGCGCTTCACGGTCTCCGCCGACGGCGGCGATATCCTGGTCGCCGCGAAGCCGCTCGCCAATCCCTTCCGACTCAAGGCCGGCGGCGACGTCGCGGTGGGACCGGTGGCCGCGTCCGGCACGGGCCGGGATGCGGAAATCGCGGCCAAACAGAAGCAAATCGAGGAGATCGAGGCGGACAAGGGCCACATCTGGAGCGATCCGGAGACCGGCGAGACGGTGCGGCAGGACCGCTTCAAGAAGCTGAAGGAGCCGTTCGAGTACAAGGGCGAGGGCTATGCCGACCCCAAAGCCCCGGAGGAGATCGCGCGTCTGAAGAACGAGATCGCCGCGCTGGAGAGCGGCCAGGCGGAACCCGGGCCGGAAACGGGCGGCAAGCCGGAAACGGGCAGCGAGCC
>JBHHXI010000022.1:0-27616 GCA_046756945.1 Rhodospirillales bacterium | reverse complement strand
GCTGGGCAGCGTGTGCGCCGTGGTCCTGGCGTGCCGGTGGAAGGCGTGACCTAGCAGGCTGCTGAAAAACCACCCATGTGCCGTCCTATCCTTCGAGACGCCGCCCTTTGGGCGGCTCCTCAGGATGAGGATTCTCATATAATCAAACACTTACCCCTCATGCTGAGGAGGCGCGGAGCGCCGTCTCGAAGCATAAGGCACCAGCAACGCCCTTTTTCAGCAGCCTGCTAGCCCTTTTCCTCCCAACCGCCCTGGACCGTCTGCTGCCAGTAGGTCAACCCGTGCCCGGCGTCCTTGTAGGCCTGCCAGCGGCCGCGGGCGGCCTCGACGGCCTGCGAGTCGTTGCCGTCGAACAGCTCGAAACAGCGCTCGTACCCGGCGACGCGGCCCGAGTGGGCGCCGTCGGTGAGGAACAGGAAGACGGCGCCGTTGGGGTTCTCGTCGTCCGTGGTCAGCAACACCGGCTGGTCCTCCGCGTTGCCGTCGCGCGCCATCCCGTGGGGCAGCCAGGAATCGCGGCCGTATGTCCAGAGCAGGGTGTTCAGCGCCTGCAGGCGTTCGCCGGAGCCGGCCATGACCACGGCCCGCTTGCCGGCTTCCAGGGTCTTCTCGAGAAGCTTCGGCAGGGCCTTCTCGAGCGGCCACTTTTGCAGGTGGTAAAAGGCGATGTCGGTCATCGGTCCTGCGTCTCTGGTGACGGTCCGCCGCCAGGGCATCGGGGAGCCGCAGCCTTCGACCCACGGAACACCGTCGCGGTTGCCTTGAATTATCGTTCAAGAACAAGAGCAACCACAGAGCGCACAGAGACCACAGAGGATTTCACGGAGATTTAAACAATCCGCGCCCTGCGCGGCATCTATGGAATATCCTCTCCGTTTTCCTTTCCTCCTCCGTGGTCTCTGTGTGCTCGGTGGTGAATATTCTTCTTCATTTGTCCTCGTAATTGTCGGCGACCAGGCGGTCGAGCAGGCGCACGCCGAAGGCGGTGCCGCCCTTGGGCGCCGTGGGCAGGTTCTTCTTCGACCACGCCATGCCGGCGATGTCCAGGTGGGCCCAGGGCGTCTTGTCGACGAAGCGCTGCAGGAACTGGGCGGCGGTGATGCTTCCCGCCCCGCGGCCGCCGCTGATGTTCTGCATGTCCGCCGCCTCGGACTTGAGCATTTTGTCGTAGGCCTCGCCGAGCGGCATGCGCCAGACGGATTCGCCCACCTTGTCGCCGGCGGCGGCGATGCGCTCGGCCAGCCGGTCGTTGTTGGAAAACAGGCCCGCCTTCTCGTGGCCGAGGGAGACGATGATGGCGCCGGTGAGGGTCGCCAGGTCGATGATGAACCGGGGTTTGAAACGGTCCCTGCAGTACCACAGCGCGTCGGCGAGAACCAACCGCCCCTCGGCGTCGGTGTTGAGCACCTCGATGGTCTGGCCCGACATCGAGGTGACGATGTCGCTCGGCCGCTGGGCCGTGCCCGAGGGCATGTTCTCGACCAGCCCGACGACGCCGACGGCGTCGACCCTGGCCTTGCGCCCGGCGAGGGCCATCATCAGGCCGATGACCGTGCCGGCGCCGCTCATGTCCCATTTCATGTCTTCCATGCCGCCCGAGGGTTTCAGCGAAATGCCGCCGGTGTCGAAAGTCACGCCCTTGCCGACGAAGGCGACGGGACCCCTGGCTTTGGCGCCGCGCCCCGCCTTCCCGGTGGCGCCCCGCCAGCGCATGACCACGAGCTTGGGTTCGCGGTCGCTGCCCTGGGCGACGCCCAGCAACGCGCCCATGCCCAGGCGCTGCATCTGCCGCGCGCCCAGGATCTCCACCTTCACGCCCAGCCTGGTCAGGCTCTTCGCCCGTTGGGCCATGGTTTCGGGATAGATGACGTTGGGCGGTTCCGAAACCAGGTCGCGGGTGAAAAACACGCCATCGGCCACCTTGTCGCGCACGCCAAAGGCGGTGCGCGCGCGGGCCGGACCCTGGCACAGAACCTTCAGGGTCCTCAGGGCCGGCTTGTCCTCCTTCTTTTCCTTGGTGCGGTATTTGTCGAAGCGGTACGAGCGCAGCCGCGCCCCGAAGGCCAGGTCGGCCGCCATCTGCGCCGGGCTCATGGTACAGCCGTCCACGGCATCGACGGCGACGGCGGCCGCCGCGCGGCCGCTGGCGCCGAGGGCGGCGTAGATCTGTCCGCCCACCGCCTGCATGCGCAACGCATCCATGTCCGCCGCCTTGCCCAGACCGGCCACGTAAAGGGCTTCCAGCCTGGTTCCCGCCGGGCCAAGCAGGGTCAGGCCCTGGCCCTTCCTGCCCTTGAAGCGGCTGCCCTTGATGGCGCGGCTGAGCCCACCCTTCATCCGCTTGTCCATCTCCCTGGCGCTGGGGGTGAGCTTGCGGTCCTGGGTGACGCCGACGACGAGGACGCCTGTTTCCGGCAGGACCGGCGGCGAAAAGACGATTTTCATGGATTTCCCTCTTGATGCGTTTTCTGACACGGCGCCCGTTCCGTCCCGTCCCCGGCCGTTCCCATGGGCGCCTCCGATGTTTTCAGAATGTAGCGATGACGGCGGCGAAGGAAAGGATTTGTTCAGGGCGCCCGGCGGAATCGACGCCCGGAGCTACCCTTCGCCGCCGCCGGAAAGGTCCTCGGGGGCCGCGGGGGCGTCCCCCGCATACCGTTGCCGGGGGGACACCCCCCGTTTCCCCCCGGGCGCCGGGGCGGCGGCGATGACGTCGGCGCGCTTGTCGCCGCTCAGCACCCAGGCGACCCCGCCCGGCAGGCTGACCAGCGCATCGAGAAGGCCAAACAGGATCGACAGCACCAGGGCGCCGTCGGTGGGCACGCCGACAAGGGCGAACACGGCCACCATGGCGCCTTCGCGCACCCCCCACCCGGCGATGGAAATGGGCAGCGTGGTGACCAGGAGGGCGGGGGGAAAGAGGACGATGCAGTCGACCCATGTCACCTCGAGATTCAGGCCCAGGGCGAGGACATAGACGCCCAGCGTCAGGTTCACATGGCCGGCGACGCCCCACCCGAGCGCCCTGCCCGCGGCCCGCGGGGCGAGGAACACCTTTCGCGCATCGGCGCCAAGTTGCGCCAGGCCGCGGACCAGGCGCCAGCCGCGCAGGGACGCCGGCGGCCGGTCGAGAAACAGTAAGACCACCATGCCCGCCACCGTCGCCGCCACGCCGAGGGCCGCGGCCGAGCCGATCCAGCCCGCGGTGTCTTCGCCGACCCGGGGCAGGAAGAGGGGTTGGGTCGCCGCCACCAGGGCGACCAGGGCGACGATGGCCGCTATCCTTTCCAGCATCACGCCGTTGACCGCGCTGCCCAGGGTCAGGCCGGCGCGGTAGGTCTTGTAGATGCGCACGGCGTCCCCGCCGACGGACGACGGAAGGGTCTGGCTGAAGAAAGCGCCGATGAAGAAGAACCCGACCGCCCGGGCAAACGGCAGCGGCGCGCCGATGGCGTCAAGCACCGCCTGCCAGCGCAACGTGCCGATGACCAGTTGAAACAGGAAAATGGCGGTGGCCAGGGCGACCATGCCGGTTGCGATGTCGAGCACCCGTTCCCTGGCGGCGTCGAGGTCGACATTGGCAAAAAGAAACCAGATCAGAAGGCCCGACACCAGGAACTTCAGCGCCAGGGGTAACCGCTTCTTGAGCATGGCAGGGCTAGGTGGTTCTCGGAAAGGGGCGACAGATTTAGCAGGTCGCCCCGGACCTGTCACGCGACCAGGGAGGGCGACAGGCGTACGGGCACGCGCTTGCGGCCCCAGTCGCCCGCCGGGCCGTCGAAGACCCCGGCGCACCGGGAGCCGCACCGCGCGCAGGCGCCGTCGCCGGTGAGGTTCCACACCGACAGCTGGTACCAGTCGCGGCCGATCAGCATGGTGCCGCACCCGTGGCAATAGGTGCTGCCGCCCGCGGAATCGTGGATATTGCCCGTATAGGCGTAGCGGACGCCGTTCTTCAGCGCGATGCGCCGCGCCCGGGCCAGGGTCTCGGGCGGGGTCGGCGGCGTGTCCATCATCCTGTAGTCGGGATGGAAGGCGGAGAAGTGCAGGGGCACGCCGGGCCCCAGGTTTTCCACCACCCACCGGGTCATGGCCTCGAACTCGGCGTCGCCGTCGTTTTCACCGGGGATGACCAGGTTGGTGATCTCGAACCAGACGTCGGTTTCATGCTTGAGGTATTTCAGGGTCTCCAGCACCGCCCCCAGCTCGGCGCTGCACAGGCTCTTGTAGAACTTCTCGGTGAAGCCCTTGAGGTCCACGTTGGCGGCGTCCATGTGGCGGTAGAACTCCTCGCGCGGGCCGCCGTCCGAGATGTATCCCGCCGTCACCGCCACCGCCTTGATGCCCCGCGCTTGGCAGGCCTGGGCCACGTCGACCGCATACTCCAGGAAGATCACCGGGTCGTTGTAGGTGAAGGCGACGCTGCGCGACCCGGTTTTCTCGGCCGCCGCCGCGATCATCTCGGGCGTCGCCCGGTGGGCCAGGGTGTCGAACTCGCGCGACTTGCTGATGTCCCAGTTCTGGCAGAACTTGCAGGTCAGGTTGCAGCCCGCCGTGCCGAACGACAGCACGGGCGTGCCGGGCAGGAAATGGTTGAGCGGCTTTTTCTCGATGGGATCGATGCAGAATCCGCTGGAGCGTCCATAGGTGGTCAATACGATCTGCCCGTCGCGACAGGCGCGCACGAAACACAGCCCGCGCTGCCCATCGTGGAGCTTGCATTCGCGCGGGCACACGTCGCATTGAATCCGGCCGTCCCCGAGGGCATGGAAATAGCGGCCCGGGAAGGCGTCCCCGAAGGTCTCCAACGGTTCGGTTTGCGTCATCGCCGTCCCTTCGCCGCGCAAGAACGCCGGTGAAGGATTATAGATGGGGCGTTTCGCCGCCGCGGTCAATCGCGGCGTCGGGCCCGGCACCGTTCCCCTTTACAGGCTGGGCGCCCGGCATTACTTAAGACGACCGAACAGGACGCTGTTTAGAATGACTGAGGTCAGGCAGCCGGCGGTCGCGGGTACGTTCTATCCCGGCGAAGCCCGGGATCTGGACGCCGCGATCCAGTCTTACGTGTCCCAGGTCACCGTGCCCGGCGGTCCGGCGCCCAAGGCCATCATCGCCCCCCACGCCGGGTACATCTATTCGGGTCCGGTGGCGGCGACGGCCTATGCGCGCCTCAAGCCGGCGGCGGACCGCATCACCCGCGTCGTGCTGCTGGGGCCGTGTCACCGGGTGCCGGTGCGCGGCCTGGCGCTGAGCAGCGCCGGCGCCTTCGCCACGCCGCTCGGTCATGTCCCCGTGGACGGCGACGCCGCCCGGCGCGTCCTCGCCCTTGCCCAGGTCCAGGTCTTCGACGCCACCCACGCCGACGAGCACAGCCTGGAGGTACACCTGCCGTTCCTGCAAGTGGTGCTGGACAAGTTTTCCGTGGTGCCGCTGGTGGTCGGCGACGCCAGCGCCGAAGAGGTAGCCCAGGTGTTGGAGCTGTTGTGGGGCGGGCCGGAAACCCTGATCGTCGTCAGTTCGGACCTGAGCCACTACCTGGGCTACGAAGACGCGCGCCGCATGGACCAAGCCACCTGCCGGGCCATCGAAAACCTGGATCCGGCGGGCATCGGCCGCGATCAGGCCTGCGGGCGGGTGCCGGTGCGCGGTCTGTTGGCCCTGGCCCGGCGGCGCCGCCTCGCGGTGGCCACCGTCGACCTGCGCAACTCCGGCGACACCGCCGGGCCCCGCGACCAGGTGGTGGGGTATGGCGCGTGGGTTTTCCTCGAGGAAGGCGCCGGCCGGCGCGCCGCGGGGGACGCGGGCGGTCCCGGCGAGCAGGCGGCGCAGGAGGACGTATTCGCCGGGCAGACGCGGGCCCTGCTGGACCGGCATGGGGCGACGCTGTTGCACCTGGCCGCCGCGTCCATCGAGTTCGGCCTGGACCACGACAGGGAGCTGCCGGTGAACGCCGCCGAGCATCATGACGATCTCAACAGGAACGGCGCCAGCTTCGTCACCTTGAAGCGCGACGGCAAGCTGCGCGGCTGCATCGGAACCTACACGGCGCACCGGCCGCTGGTGGTCGACGTGGTGAAAAACGGTTTCGAGGCCGCCTTCAAGGATCCGCGTTTCTCGCGCCTTGTCGATGACGACCTGGAGGGGTTGATCCTGTCGGTGTCGGTGTTGAGCGCCCCTTCACCGATGACCTTTGCCGACGAGGCGGACCTGACCCGCCAGCTCCGGCCCGGCACCGACGGGCTCATTATCCAGGACGCGGAACGCCGCGCCCTGTTTCTGCCGGCGGTGTGGGAAACCGTGCCGAAGCCGAGGGACTTCCTCCGCCACCTCAAGGCCAAGGCGAAACTCGGGCCCGATCACTGGTCGGCCGGCTTCCGGGCGTGGCGCTTCATCGCCGCCGAGATCTCGGCCCGCGACCTGGAAGACCCGGGCGCCATCTGGAGCGGCCACCGGCGGGGCTGAGAGCGGCTTCGGGAGGTGCCGGGAAAGACCCGCGATCCACCGTTCCCCGACGCCTTTCGATAAAGGCGCCACAGGGAGGGAACGGTGAATCGGGAGGATCCTGGCAGGAGGGTGCTAGTAATAGTGGATGACGTAGCGGCTTCCCCGCACGATGTAGGAGTTGCCGTAAGCGTCGTAGCACATGGTGCCGCCGATCTTCGCCTTCCTGCCGTAGTCGTCGTAGCCGATCTTGCTGACCGTTTGACAGGCCCGTCCGTAGCCCTGGTATGCGTAGGGCTTGTAGTACCGGTGATCGGGCCGGTGCCGGGGCACGTAGGCGCGGCGCCGGGGGGCGTAGTAGGCCCTGCGGGCGTAGTACGGCCGGTAGCCGAGGAAGTATCCGAAGAAGCCCGCGTAAGGATGTCCGCGGCGATAGGCGTGATGTCCGTGGCGATAGGCGTTATGTCCGCGGCGGTAGGCGTGGTCACCGCCCTTGTGGACCTTGACGTCGTGTCCGCCGCCGTGATGTCCGCCTCCGTTCTTGGCGGCGGCCGGACCGGGCAGCGCGCCCGCCGCCAGGGCGAACGCGACGAAGGTGGCGAACAGCGCGCCCCGGCGGGCGAGGCGGATTTTCCTTATAACCATGGAATTGTACTCCTGTTCCTCCCGCGGCGGTTTCCAGCGCGCGGCGATTGAAACACCGGGTGTCGGGTCTTTCGTCTGCTTACCCCTGCACCATCTTCCACGAACCGTCCGGCTGGCGGCAGGCGGTGCCGTAGGCTTCCTGCGTCTTGTTGCCGACGGTGACGGTCTGCTGGAATTCGCGGCAATAGGCGCCGTCCGCGGCGTAGCCGCCGCGGGTGGGGGTCACCGTGCCGTAATTCCCGGTGTCGGGGTTGTTCCATTGAATGGTCTCGCCGATGGGGGCCGTTTGGGCGGTCGCCACGGCCTGGCTGGCCTGAAGGCGGTCCACGTCGTCCATGGTCCGGCCGATCTGGTTGCCGATCAGGCCGCCGAGAAGGGTTCCGCCGGCGACGGCGGCCAACTGTCCGGTTCCGCCGCCGATCTTGGAGCCCAGGAATCCGCCGGCGGCGGCCCCGGCCAGGGTTCCAAAGACCTGCTTGCCGCCCTGGTCCGTGACGCAGGCGCCGAGCAGGAATGTCAATGCCACGAAGGCCGAGAGTGTGCGTGCACGCATGGTATCCGTCCTCTGAATATCCCCTGGCGCGGCTGGAACGGGCCTTGTTCTGCCCATTCCGGGCGCCGGAAGCGTTCCCTGTGTCGTTTGTCCCGCGGCATTTCCGGTCGATCCGAAAACAGGTTGCGGTACGGTTCAATGTGCTTTTATATATGCATGTAATTATAATGTCAAGTTTACCTTCAAATATCCAAAAAAAATTACATTTAAAATTTTATATGATTGATGTATAAGGCTTTTTCAAAGGGGGTCCATTATCGGTGGATTCACCGCGGTGGGTGGTGTTCGACGGGTACGGGTGTTGTCGGCTGCACATCCGGAACACACGGTTTGAGGGGCCGGTGAGCAGGAGGGCCGTGGTCATGGGTTTGAAATACAATGACGCGCAACGAAAAGAATACCTGAGCATGACGCACAGGATCGGCGCAAAGTGGCTCGACGTGTTTCAGGGAAACGAAGAGTTCTATTCCGCGGCGTTTTGGGATTTGTTGACCCGTATCTGGAAATCGGGCGGACCGGTCAGAAAGACCGATGCGTTGAAGTTCATGACCGCGATCAAGAGTGCCCACACGGCCGGCAAATACGTTCAGACCGCGATTGAGCGCGGGGTCCTCGTCGAGGCGGACAATCCCAAGGACGCCCGCTCCAAGCTGGTGATGCTGTCGGCGGACATGCGCCAGCGGCTGGACGCGTTTTTCGACGCCGCGCTCAGCGAGGTGCGGGAGACGAACCGGACTCTCGACCGGTCGGGACCCTTGCCCGAAGAACCCTGATACTGAAAGGCCATGGCCGGAGCGGCCGATGGACGTTCCCCGTCCGTCGGGCCTCCGATTTCAACGCCACGGCGACCCTTTCCGTCCACCATCCTGTCAATCCGTTCGAGGACATACGAATGCCCCCGGGGGAACGGGGTCCGGGCGCACCACATCGAGTCCATCGCGGACCCGAGACGGCTGAGAAGAGGACCCGGCCATGGCCCAGATCGAGGACGACACCAAGCGCCTGATGGGCCCCGAGAGGGCGGCCATTTTCATGCTCGCCCTGGGACCCGAACAGTCCGCCAAGCTGTTCGAGATGATGGACGACGAGGAAATCCGCGAGCTTTCCCAGATCATGTCCGGTCTCGGCTCCGTCAACGCCCGCACCATCGAGAAGTTGTTCGTCGATTTTGCCGACCAGATATCGGGCGCCGGCTCCCTGGTCGGCTCATACGACAGCACCGAACGCCTGCTCTACAGCAGCCTGCCCCAGGAGCGGGTCGAGCAGATCATGGAGGAAATCCGCGGTCCGGCCGGGCGCACCATGTGGGACAAGCTGGACAACGTGGACGAGGCGGTGCTCGCCAACTACTTCAAGAACGAATACCCCCAGACCGTGGCCGTGGTGATGACCAAGCTCAGGGCGGAGCACGCGGCGCGGGTCATCGCGTCGTTGCCCGAGAGCTTCGCCATGGAAGTGATCATGCGCATGCTGCGCATGGAGGCGGTCCAGAAGGAGGTCCTGGACGACGTCGAGCAGACCCTGCGCAAGGAGTTCATGGCCAATCTTGCGCGCTCGACGCGCCGGGATTCCCACGAGCTGATGGCGGACATCTTCAACAACCTGGACCGTAACGCGGAGAACCGGTTCATGACCGGGATCGAAGAGCGCAACCGCGATTCGGCCGAGCGCATCAAGGCGTTGATGTTCACCTTCGACGACCTGGCGCGCATCGACTCCGGCGGCATCCAGACGCTTCTGCGCGAGGTCGAGAAGGACCAGCTCGCCCTCGCCCTGAAGGGCGCCTCGAAGGAGCTCAAGGAACTGTTCTTCGAGAACCTGTCCAAGCGCGCCGCAAAAATGATGATGGAGGACATGGAGACCATGGGGGCGGTGCGCCTGAAGGACGTGGACGAGGCGCAGGCCGTCGTCGTCTCCGCCGCCAAGGCCCTGGCCGACAGCGGCGAGATCATGATCTCCGGCGGCGGCGAAGACGACGAACTGGTGTACTGATGGCGCGTGCTCCGCGGCGATGGGCGCCATGGGCGCGGCGATGATTTACGATCCCTACATCCGGCAATTGGCCGATCTTCTCATCAAGAAGCACGGCGATGCCGCCTCCGCCGTCTATGCCGCCATGCGCGCCGCCCGGGCGTTCGCCGAGGACGACCTGGAAGCGGCGGAGGTGTGGCTGCAGATCGGCAGGGCGGTCAACGAGCGGCTGGAAAAAGACCCCTCCGGGCACCCGGTTTTGCACTGAGCGCGTGCCCGGGCGCGGCGGTTTGCCGCCATCAAACGGCCGACCATCATTGAACGTTGGTATTAGGGTTGGTCCGGCCAGCGGACGGCCCTATCATCGCGCAAGTAAATACTCGCCGTCGGCCACCGGTGGAGGTCCGCCTTGACCCTCAACATCACGCTCGGCCTCATCGATCAGGTGCGGGCCCTGGCCCAGCGCGCCGGCCGGGAGATCATGAAAATCTACGCCACCGACTTCTCGGTGGAGACGAAGAAGGATTCCACGCCGGTGACCAAGGCCGACAGGATTGCCGAGGCCCTGATCATGCGGACCATCGAGGACGATATCACCGACAAGTTCCCGATCGTCGCCGAGGAGGCCTTCGCCGCCGGCAACGTTCCCGACGTCTCCGGCACCCCTTTCTGGCTGGTGGACGCGCTGGACGGCACCAAGGAGTTCGTCAAGCGCGGCGGCGATTTCACCGTCAACATCGCCCTCGTCGAGAACGCCCGCCCGGTGCTGGGAATCGTCCATGCGCCCGCCGCCGGCGCCACCTACTGGGGCAGCCGCTACGGCGCCTTCGCCGAAACCAACGGCGGCGCGGCGCGCCCCATCGGATGCCGGCCGGCGCCGCGGGACGGGCTGGTGGCGGTGGTCAGCCGCAGCCACCGCACCCCGGAGACGGACGCCTTCCTTTCCCAGATCGCGGTCAAGGAAGAGACCAGCACCGGCAGTTCCCTGAAATTCTGCATGGTCGCCGCCGGCCGCGCCGACATCTACCCGCGGTTCGGACGCACCATGGAGTGGGACACCGCCGCCGGCCATGCCGTGGTGCGGTTTGCCGGGGGGCAGGTGACGAAACTGGACGGCAGCGACCTGACCTACGGCAAGCCCGGATTCGAGAATCCCGACTTCATCGTCAGGGCCGCCGCCGGGGGCGCCGCGGAGGCTTGACGTCGTCCCGAATCAGGACCATATTTATTTCCGTGTTCGGGAAACCGACCACGCATGAGCCGCCGCAATTCTTTGCGGTGACTGCGGTGCCGGATCATTACCGCGGGTGGTCCGAGCCCTGAGCAGAGAAAATGAAGGAGAGCCGTCGGCGTTGCCGGCGGCTCTTTTTAGGACCCGGCGCGTATACCGGTCGTCGATACTGTTGGGCATTGGGCGGACGGCGGCGTGGACGTGACACACCCGCAAGTGAGCACTCAAATCCTTCCCGCCACCCCGGACGCCGTCGCCGAGGCGGCGGCGCTGATCCGCCAGGGCCGGCTCGTCGCTTTTCCCACCGAGACGGTCTACGGCCTGGGTGCCGACGCCACCAACGACGACGCCGTGGCCGCCGTCTTTGCCGCCAAGGACAGGCCCCGCTTCAACCCGTTGATCGTCCACGTTGCGGAGACGGCCGCCGCCGCCGGGGTGGGGGATTTCGACGGCCGGGCGACGGATCTGGCCCGCGCCTTCTGGCCCGGGGCGTTGACCCTTGTGCTGCCCCGGCGCGCCGGGTGCGCCGTTTCGCTGCTTGTCAGCGCCGGCCTCGATACCGTGGCCGTGCGCGTCCCCAGCCACCCGGTGGCCCGCTCCCTCCTGCGCGCCGCCGGATGCCCCGTGGCCGCTCCCAGCGCCAACCGTGCCGGCCGGCTCAGCCCGACGACCGCCGCCCACGTCGCCGAGTCCCTGGGCGGCGCCTGCGCCGCCATCGTCGACGGCGGGCCGTGCCCGGTGGGCGTCGAATCCACGGTTGTCGACCTCAGCGGCGGAACCGCGGCGGTGCTCAGGCCCGGCGGCGTGCCGGTGGAGGACATCGAGGCCGTCGTCGGGCCGCTGGCGGCGGCGGAGGCGGCGGGCAAACGGCCGAAGTCTCCCGGCATGCTGGAGCGCCATTACGCGCCCGGCCTGCCCCTCAGGCTGAACGCGGTCGAGGCCCGGCCCGGCGAGGCCCTGCTCGCCTTCGGTCCCGCCCCCGCCGGAGCGGCGTTGAACCTGAGCCCCGGCGGCGACGTGGCGGAAGCGGCGGCCAATCTGTTCGCCATGATCCGCGCCCTCGACCGGCCCGGGTTCCGCGCCATCGCCGTCATGCCAATACCCGAGAGGGGCCTGGGCCGGGCCATCAACGACCGTCTGCGCCGGGCTACGGCGCACGAAAGTTCATCGGCATCCTGCGAGGGCTTGCCCGGGACCTGATAGGGTCAGTCCGTGAGTCCTCGATGCGCATCGGCCGCGCCGGACGCTGTCCCATTCGCGAAGGGGAGGCGCGGCCGGAAGGTGGCGCCACCGTCGCGGCAACCTGGGCGGGGGTTTGGAGGTGGGGATCGAAACTATACGTTCGTATGGCGACCCTATACCAATGGGTGGTTTCGCTATTGCCGAAACTCCATAAGATGGCGAACAAGAATCACGAATAATCGGGCTAGCCGTAAAGGTCGTACCTTTAGGCGTTTTCGCTCTGCATGGTATGCTACGGCCAGCGGGTCCGTCCGGTGAATGCCGGATTGATGGCATTTGGGGGAGGGGTGCTGTGGCCAATTCCACCGGAGCGTGGGTTTCCGCGTCGGCCTTGACGCGGGCCGCATTTTTGGCGCGCGCCTGTTGTCCCGGCGCCGGGGCGGGACTGGCGCTGGTGGTGCCGCCGGAAAATATTTCGGCGCCGTGGCCGGCGACCCCGGGCGCCGTCGCCCTGGTCCTGTCAAGTTCCACCTTTATGTGGCCCGCCTGTATCGTGGCCCTGTTTTCCGGCCTCCCATGGGCGGCGCTCCGGTCTGGCCCGCGGCGGGCGACGGCATGAGCGCTCGGACAATCTTCACCCTGGCGGGCCTGACCCTGCTGAGCATTTTCCTGCTCACGGTGTTGTGGAAATTTGTACTCGAGGACATCATCGGGCAACTGTTCTCGTCCGATTACGAGAAAGAATCGCTCCAAACCCACTGGGAATACGTCATTACGGGCACGAGCCTGGCCGCGATCGCGTTGATCATCCCGACCTTGGCGTTGCTAAGGAGCATCGCCGAGCGCAAGCGGGCCGAGGAGCTGTTGAAGATCGCCATCGACAGCATGCCTGAAGGCTTCGCCTGTTACGACGCCGACGACAGGCTCGCCGTGGTCAACAGCAAGATGGCGAAACTCTATCCCCTGATCGCCGACGTCTTTGTGCCCGGAGTATCGTTCGAGAAGGTATTGCGCCTGGGCGTCGAAAGGGGGCAGTTCGGCCCCAGTGACGGCCGGACAGAGGAATGGATCCAGGAAAGGCTCGCCTACCACCGCGATCCCAAGGGGGCCGTCGAATACGAACTTTCCGACGTGCGTACCGTCCGGGTCGAGGAGATGCGAACGCCCGAAGGCGGCATCGTCGGCGTCCGTACCGACATCACGGACCTGAAGAAAATCGAACGCCAACTGCGCGAGGTCCGCGACGACCTTGAAATACGCGTCGAGGAGCGGACCAGGGAACTGATGCAAAGCGAGGCATGGCTCAAGGCCGTCATCAAGTGTTCGCCCGGCGCCATCGTCATCCGTAACCTGGAGGGCCGCAGCCTGATCGCCAACGCGGTATACAGCGATTGGTACGCCGTCGACGGGGACGAGATCATCGGCAAGACGATGGTCGACGGCCTTCCTCCCGACACGTTCGAAGGGATCACCGCCCAAGAACAAGAGGTCGTTGAAACGAAGCAAATCGTTCAAGCGGAACGGCGAATGACGTTTCCGGACGGCGTTACGCGGGATATTATTTCGCAGAAGTCCCCCATCTTCGGCCCGGACGGCGATTGCGTGGCCATCGGCACCGTCATTACCGACATCACCGAGCTCAAGCGGGCGGAAGAAGCGATACGGGAAAGCGGCGAACGCTACCGCCGGACCTATAACAACACGCCGGTGATGCTCCACTCCATCGACCGGGACGGGCGTCTGCTCAGCGCCAGTGACCACTGGCTCAAGGTCTTGGGCTACGAGCGCGACGAGGTGATCGGCCAAAAGATCATCAAGTTCATGACCGAGGACGCCGCCCGTACGACGGCCGGCACGGGTCTCCGCCGGCTCAAAACGGCGGGCCGGTACACGGACCTCCCGCTGCAGTTCGTGAAAAAGAACGGCGAGGTCGTCGACGTCCTGCTGTCGGCGGTGGCGGAACGGGACGAGGCGGGGGAATTCGTGCGCTCACTCACCGTGCTCACCGACGTCACCGAGCGCAAGCGCGCCGAGGATGCGCTGCGGGCAAGCGAGGAGCGGTTCCGGACCATCGCGGAGAACGTCCCGGGGAACGTGTACCGCCGAATCCTGCATCCGGACGGGCGCGTTAGGTGGGCCTACTTGAGCCCTGGCCTGCGTGATCTTATGGAACTGGATCCGGACGAGGTTATCGCGCAACCGGAACTCCTGACCAGGACGCTTCATGAGGACGACCGGGCCAAGTGTGACGAAACGGTCCAGAAGTCGGTTGAGACGTTGGAGCCTTACGTTCTGGAATATCGCCGTATCACGCCCTCGGGCAAGGTCAAGTGGATGCGCACCATGGCCCGCCCACACCGCCGGGAAAACGGCGCCGTGGTTTGGGACGGGGTAACCCTCGACATTACCGAGGAGAAGGAGGCCCAGGCGCAGCTTATCCACGCCTCCAAGCTGGCCACCCTGGGCGAACTGGCGTCCGGAATCGCCCACGAGATCAACCAGCCCCTCAGCGTCATGGGCATGTCGGCGGAACTTTCCCTGATGAGCCTGGAGGAAGGCGCGTTCGACGTTGAGTTCGTGCGCAAGAAACTGGAGACCATCGTCGGGCAAAGGGACCGCATGGCGGAGATCATCGACCACATGCGCCTGTTCAGCCGCACGGACAACGCGAAGCTGGAATCCTTCAACCCGGTCGACGCGGTGGCCGGGGGAATTCGCCTGATCGAACAACAGTTCCGGGCCGCCGGCATCGAGCTGGAAACGGACTGTCCCGCCGATTGCAGGCATGTCTCGGGGTATCCCCTGCAGTTGGAACAGGTGGTGCTCAATCTGCTCACCAACGCCCGCGACGCGGTCATCGCGATGATGGACTCGGCCGGGTCCGGGAACGGCAGTCCCGCTCCCAAGGTGCGGGTATCCCTGGTCGACGACAAGAGGCGCAAGACGGTGGTCATTTCGGTTGCCGACAACGGCGGCGGCATTCCCGAACCGGCGATCGGGCGCATTTTCGATCCCTTTTTCACGACCAAGACCGAAGGCCACGGGACCGGCCTGGGCCTGTCCATCAGTTACAGCATCATCGACGCCATGGGCGGGCGCCTGGAAGCCGAAAACACCGAAGGCGGGGCCGTCTTCCGCATTTCGCTGTCGGTTCCCCTCAATGGAGCGGGTGCGGTGAACAGGGGCAGGGGAGGGAAACGAAAAACCCGGACCAGGCGGCCCCGGGCCCGGTTGCCCCGGGTCCTGGTCGTCGATGACGAAGAGGCCATTGTCGAGGAGGTGGCCGAATACCTTGGGCGCAAGGGCTACGACGTGGCCACCGCCGGGAACGGCCGGGAGGCGCTGGACCTTCACCAGGCGCGCCCCGCCGACGTCGTGGTCACCGATCTGTTCATGCCCGAGATGAGCGGCGCCGAGCTGATCCGGCGGCTGCATAAATCCGATCCGGACCTTCCCATTGTCGTGGTGACGGGTCACACCACCTTCGGCGACGACCGGGATATCGTTGCCGAGGGGGCATCGGTGGTGTTGAAGAAACCGATCGTCCTCAGGGACCTCACGGAGTCCCTGAAAGGGCTGGGCCGTCGGTGATCCCGCCGGCCGGAACGGCCTGCGTCCGCTCCCATCGCCGTCCCCTCCGCCGCCAACGGGCGCCGCGGCCGGCCGCCGCGGGCTCCGGCGCCGGCCCGGGACAGGCGCCTTGACAAACGGTGGCCGAGCGTGTGCTTTTGCGCCCACCGGCGGCACCGCGACCGGGTGCCAGTGGTTTACGTCTACCTCCGGAACGAGCCGGCGATTCGCGGCGAGGGTTTCCCTTCATGCATCCCTATCGTACCCATACCTGCGGAGAGCTCAGGCTGGAACACGCCGGACAACCGGCCAGGCTGTCGGGGTGGATCCACAGCAAGCGTGACCACGGCAATCTGCTCTTCATCGACCTGCGCGATCACTACGGCCTGACCCAGTGCGTCATCGACGTCTCCAGCCCGCTCTTCGGGATCGCCGAGGGCGCGCGTCCGGAAAGCGTGATCACGGTCACCGGAACGGTGGTGAAACGCTCCGACGACACCATCAATCCCGGCCTGCCCACCGGCGAGGTGGAACTCGCCATCGAGGCGTTGGACGTGGACTCGCCGGCCGACGTGCTGCCCCTGCAGGTGGCGGGAGAGGCCGAATATTCCGAGGAAATGCGGCTCAGGCACCGGTTCCTGGATCTGCGCCGTGAACGCCTGCACCGCAACATCGTGCTCCGCAACGAGGTCATCTCCGGCATTCGCCGGCGCATGATCGAGCAGGGCTTCATGGAGTTCCAGACTCCCATCCTCACCGCCAGTTCACCCGAAGGGGCGCGGGATTACCTGGTTCCCAGCCGGCACCACCCGGGCCGGTTCTACGCCCTGCCCCAGGCGCCCCAGCAGTTCAAGCAGCTGATCATGGTGTCGGGCTTCGACAAGTACTTCCAGATCGCGCCCTGTTTCCGCGACGAGGACGCCCGCGCCGACCGCTCGCCGGGCGAGTTCTACCAGCTCGATTTCGAGATGGCGTTCGTCACCCAGGAAGACGTGTTCAACGCCATCGAGCCGGTGCTGCACGGCGTCTTCGACGAGTTCGCCGGCGGCCGCGCGGTCACCGGGCCGCCGTTTCCGCGCCTCCCGTTCGCCGAATGCATGGTCAAGTACGGCACCGACAAGCCGGACCTGCGCAACCCCCTGACCATGGTGGACGTGACCGAAGCCTTCCGCGGGTCGGACTTCGGCCTGTTTGCCAACGCCGTCGACAAGGGATCCCAGGTGCGCGCCATCCCCGCCCCCGGGGCGGCGGACAAGCCCCGCAGCTTCTTCGACAAGCTGAACAATTGGGCCCGCGACGAGGGCGCCGGCGGGCTGGGCTACATCGTCTTTGCCGACGGCGGGGCCAAGGGGCCCATCGCCAAGAACCTGGCGGACGACCGCATCGGCCGTATCCGTGAAAGCGCAGCCGTCGGTGACGGCGACGCCGTGTTCTTCGTCTGCGGCAAAAGGCGCGACGCCGAAACCTTCTCCGCCCTGGCCCGGCGGCGCATCTGCGAGACGCTGGATCTCCTGGAAAAGGACGTCTTCCGCTTCTGCTGGGTCGTCGATTATCCCATGTACGAGCGGGACGAAGAGAGCGGGAAGATCGCGTTCAGCCACAATCCCTTCTCCATGCCCCAGGGCGGCCTGGAGGCCTTGGAGACCAAGGACCCGCTGGAGATCATGGCCTACCAGTACGACATCGTCTGCAACGGCGTCGAGCTTTCCAGCGGCGCTATCCGCAACCACCGGCCCGAGATCATGTACAAGGCCTTCGCCATCGCCGGGTATTCCCGCCAACAGGTGGAAGAGCAGTTCGCCGGCCTGCTCCGCGCGCTCAAGTTCGGCGCGCCGCCCCACGGCGGCTCGGCGCCGGGCATAGACCGCATCGTCATGCTGCTCGCCGGCGAGCCCAATATCCGCGAGATCATCGCGTTTCCCATGAACCAGCAGGCCGAAGACCTGCTGATGGGGGCGCCGGCGCCGGTCGACGCCGAGCAGCTCAAGGAACTGCACATCCGCCTCGACCTGCCGAAGGCGAAGGGGACGGAGACGGGCGGCGGGGCGCGGTAGGGCGCAAGGGGGCCCGCCCGGTGGCCCGCTTTTGTTATTTTCAGACGACCACGCTGGTCGGCGTTTCGATCTGGCGCAGGACGGTGACGATGTGCGCCGTCCGTGCGATCAGCTTGGGGTCGCCGGCGTTGTATTTGCGCTCGAAGGCCAGGCGCTCCTCCCACATGGCGACGAAATCGCGTGGCCGGGCGGGTTGGGCTTTCTCGCCGATGAGGGCGCCGACGGTGCGGTCGTAATCGGGGTGCAGCTCGGGCTGGAACGCCAGCATGGCGTATTCTTCAAAGGGCAGAACGCCCGCCACGTGCAGGTCCATGCCCAACTCCACCGCCTGGCGCGGGGTGAGGTTGCGCACGTCTATGGAGCGGAACAACTCCGCGATGGGCGGCTCCGCCGGGGCGGGTTTTTGCGCCGGCCGGGCGGTGGCCGGGAGCGGCGGCTGGGGTGCGGGCACCAGGCCGCGCCCCGGCGGGTGGAGCGCCGTGAGCGCGCCCTGGTAGCTCAGCGCTGGATCAATCCTCATCGGCCGGTCTTTGCATTTTCACGCCGCTTGCCGCGGCTCGTTCGTCACGCGCTGATCCTGTGATCCGTGCGGTCGCCGCGCAGGCGCTTGGCGTTGTACATGGCGCTGTCGGCGCGTTTGAGAAGTTCGTGTTCGTCGTCCTTCGGGCCGTACCGCTGGAAGCCGAAGCTGGCCCTGAGCGTGATGGTGCGTCCCTGCCAGTCGACGACCGTGGTGTTGACCAGCTCTTCCAGCCACCGGGCTCGCTTGACGCCGTCCTTGGGGCTGGTCCGCGTCAGCAGGATGGCGAACTCGTCCCCGCCCATGCGGCCCACGCAGTCGGTGTCGCGCACGTTGTCGTTAAGGACCCCGGCCACCTGCCGCAGCACCTCGTCGCCGGCGGCGTGCCCATAGGTGTCGTTGACCGGCTTGAAGCCGTCCAGGTCCACATACGCCAGCAGGCCGCGCTCCTCGTACCGGTTGGCGGCGGCCAGGGCGCGTCGCAGCTGCGCCTGAAAGCCGCGCCGGTTCAGCAGGCCGGTCAATTCGTCGGTCATGGTGAGCCGTTCCAGATACATGATGCGGTCGCGCTGTTGGACCATCCGCCGTTCGGCGTCGAGCACCGCCACGAGGGCGTTCCTGGCGGCTTCGCGGAGGGCGAACACGCCGCCGCCGCTGGCCGGGGTGTTTGCCCGCTCCAGGCTGTCGGCGAGAACGGAGACGCTGGAAATGAGGTCGGAGGTGTTCGGAACGTCGCTCGCCTCACGGCGGTGAACAGTTTTGGGGAGGGTCAAGACGGTTCCCTTTATCAATGGCCGCGCCGCTCTCGCCACGCGAACTGTCGCCGGGGCGGGCGCGACCGGCCCGTGGCGTGCCATGCGTCGGGCTTATCGGCGCAATTGCCGTGCCAATCGGGAATTCCCTGGAATCAAAGTGTTAGGCGTGGTCCCGCGTAGGAAAATCTTGCCGGAGGGGTGATTTTTTGCCGGGTCCCCGGGGGGTGTCCCCCCGACGCCGAATGCGGGGGGCATCCCCGGTGGACAGGCCGGGAGCGCCGGGCGTATGGTCCGGTGGTCGTCGGCAAACCCAAGGGGCGTCCTTCATGGACCACAGTCGCGGCGCCGTCTTCGGCGTCCTTGTCGCCGCCTTTTCAGTTCTTTTGGCCGCCGTGCCCGCCGCCACCCAGGCCGCTCCCGCGGGGGCGGGCGGACTGACGCCCCACCGGATGCTCTATCGTCTGTCCCTGGCCTCGGCGTCGGCCGGGTCGGGCATGAGCGGGGCCGACGGCGCCATGGTCTACCGCTTCGCCGAAGGGTGCGACGGCTGGACGGTGGAGAAGCAGACCTATTTGCGCCTTCGCTACGAAGGGGGCGCGGAGGTGCAATCCACCTGGACCTTCGTCAGCTGGGAGTCCAAGGACGGGCTCCGCTACCGGTTCCGCATGCGCCACGTCCGTGACGGCGAAACCGTGGAAGCGATCCAGGGCACGGCGGCCCTGGACGGTCGCGGCGGGGCGGGTGTGGCCCGTTTCCTCAAACCCCCCGATACCACCATCGACCTTCCCGCGGGCACCTTGTTTCCGACCCAGCACCTCCGCGCCCTCATCGGCGCGGCCAGGGATGGCGAGAGCCCCTTCGCCCGCATGGTGTTCGAGGGCGCCAGCCTGGAAGAACCCGAGGAAATCAACGCCGTCATGGGCAAACTGTCGGCGCGTGAACGCCAGGCGCTGGCCCGCGCGGCGGGCCTCGACGACGTGCCGGCGTGGCGCATGCGGCTCGCCTTCTTTCCCCTCACCAGCCAGGCCGCGATGCCCGCGTTCGAGATCGACGCCCACTACCGCGCCGACGGTATCGCCGGCGACATGCGCCAGTACTTCGGCGATTTCGCCATCGACATGACGCCGGGCGAGATCGAAATCCTGACCCCGCCCGAGTGTTGACCACCCGTGCCGGACCACGGCTCCGCGGGGCGCATCGCCCCCGGCCCGCCGTCGCCGCCCGGCGCCGCCTAGAACCTGTCGACCCGCAACTCCAGCGGCCCGTTGGCCTTGACCCATGCGTCGAGCCCGCCGCCCAGGTGGTGGACGTTCTCAATTCCGCCGTCGCGCGCGGCCTGCAGGGCGAGCGCCGAGCGTTCGCCGAAGGCGCAATAGAGAACCAGCCCCTTGCCGTTCCGCGCCGCCATCGCCGTGAGCAGGCCGCCGCGCTTGAGGTATTCGTCCAGTTTCCCGTACGGCACGTGCACCGAGCCGGGAATGATACCGTCGCGGGCCCGTTCGCCGTCCTCGCGCAGGTCGACGAACACGGCGTCCGGCAACCGGGCACGGGCCTCCGCCACGGACAGCGTCCCGGCCTCTATTTCCGGTTCCGTCTGTGAAAATCCGACCGCCAGGTTGGCCGGCACCGCCACGTCCATCCGTTTCGGATCGGGCAGGTTCAGGTTGTCCATGATCGCGGCGTATTCCTCGGCCGAGCCGACCTGAAGACGCGGGTTAAAGGCCCTTTCCTCGCCGATGGTGCTGACGGTCTCGCCCTTGTAGTCGTGGCCCGGGTAGACCAGCGTCCCGTCGGGCAGGGTGAGCAGCTTGTTGAACAGGGAGTTGTACGCCGCACGGGAGTCGCCGTGCTGAAAGTCGGTCCGTCCGGTGCCCCGGATGAACAGGGTATCCCCGGTGAAGACGCGGTCGGGCAACTGGAAACAGTACGAATCGTCCGTATGCCCCGGGGTGTGGATCACCCGCAGGCTGATGGTTTCGATATCGATGGTGTCTCCGTCGTCGACGCGCATGGAGACCACATCCACCTTGCTTGCCTTGCCCATGACGGTAATGCAGCGCGTGCGGTCGCGCAGGGCGCCGAGGCCGGTGATGTGGTCCGCGTGCACATGGGTGTCGACCGCCTTCAGCAGCTTGAGATCCAGTTCCTCCAGGAGCTGGATGTAGCGGTCCACCTTCTCGACGACGGGATCGATGATCAGCGCCTCGCCGCCGGCGCGGCTGCCCAGAAGGTAGGTGTAGGTGCACGAGACGCTGTCGAACAACTGGCGGAAGATCATGGCCAAAACCCCGTGCCGCAATCCTATCAGGGCACGGCGGTCAAGGCACGCCCCGTGTCCCCCGGGGGCGGTGTCGGATTATCCGGAAAGGTTCTACGCGCGGCGGCGCCGTCCGGAGCCGCCTAAACCGGCCGCGCCGGGCCCGGCGTCACGAATAGGCGGCGGTCTTGCGGGTTTCGCGTTCGGGGCCGTAGCGGAGCGTCTCCGTGGCCCCGCAGTACAGCGTGTAGAGGGTCTCGATGACGGCGCTCGCCTCGTCGCCGACCAACGAATAATAAATCGTCTGGGCCGACCGGCGGGTCTTGACCAGGTTGTCGCGGCGCAGCCTGGCGAGATGCTGGGACAGCGCCGACTGGCTAAGGCCAACGATTTGTTCCAGGTCGCCAACGCAATGCTCCGCCCGCAGGAGCTGGCACAGAATGAGCAGCCGGTGCTGGTTGCTCATGGCCTTTAGCAGCGTGCTGGCACGCCGTGAATTTTCGTGGACTATTTCCAGATCCATAATCCGTTACCGTATTCCCCTGTCACCCAACCACCTGCCGGCGGAGTGGCCGGAAAAACTCTTTTAAAACGCGTCTGCGCGGGCCCGAACCGCTCGCCTGGTCAACACCGTATTTTGCCGCCGCGTTGCCCGGCTCCCTGCGCGGTGGCCGCGTCCCCTATCGTCCCAGGCCCTGTATTCGACAACCGAAATGTAATGAACATGACAGGCGCCGACCAGCCAAAACTTCACTTCTTGTTGTGCGCCGCAATATCGTGGGCCGGTCGGCCGCCATGGCGGGGGACGCCGGCGGACGGTTCCGGCGCGATCGCGCGATTCCCAGGGACTACAACACTTTATGCACGGAATTTGACCATTCGGCAGGCCCATATCGGGGTCGCCGCCGGGGTCCATTTCAACGGAAATGAAATCACAAGGCGTATCAGAATGGTATGATGCGATGCAGCAACTGTTGTGCATCGCAACAAATAATTTGCCGCTCGCGCTCCGATTTCAAGACCGGCCGGGCAGGTTTGGGGGACGCGGACGGGTACCTACTCGGCGGGCGCTTCCCTGAGGGCACCCGGATGCTTCCGTCCCGCCTCCACGGTACCGGCGACCAGGCTCAGCAGGGGCGGGATGATGGCCAGGGTCAGGATCGCCGACAGGGCAAGCCCGCCGACCACCACCGAACCCAGTCCCCGGTACAGTTCCGAACCGGCGCCCGGGACAAGCACCAGGGGCAGCATGCCGAAGACGCTGGTCAGGGTCGACATGAAGATGGGCCGGATGCGGTTGCGGGTGGCCTCCAGAATGGCGTCGGAGACCGCCATGCCGTCGGCGCGCAGGTGGAACAGGGTCTGGTGGACGAGCAGGATGGCGTTGTTGACGACGATGCCGATGAGGATGACGAACCCGAGCAGGGTCAGCATGTCCAGCGGCTGGAACGTATACAGGTTGAGCAGCGCCAGCCCGCCGATGCCTCCCGCGGTGGCGAGCGGCACCGACAGCATGACGATGAGCGGATACAGGAAGCTTTCGAACAGCACCGCCATCACCAGGTAAACGATGATGACCGCCATGCCCAACTGCACCACCATGGCGTCCCAGGTTTCGGTCAGCTTGTCCGCCGTGCCCGACAGGCGCAGCTTGACGCCCTTGGGCAGGCCCGCGGCGCGCAGCTTGCCGATGACCTCGGCGTTGAGGGTATCCAGGGCCGCCTCCAGGGGCATGTGCGCGGGGGGGCGTATCTCCAGGGTCACCGTGCGCACCCGTTCCAGGTGACGGATTTCCGTCGGCCCCGCCGTTACCACCACGTCGGCGAGCGAGCTCGCCGGCAGGATGGTGCCCGAACGGGTGACCACCGGCAGGTTGTTGATGCCCTGGGTTTCCGTGACTTTGTCCAGCGGCCCCTTGAGCGTCAGGTCGATGCGCTTTCCGGCGACGGTGATCTCGGCCACCCTGAGCCCGTCGTTGAAGGCGTCGAGCGTATCCCCCAGTTCGCGGACCGAGACCCCGTTGTCGGCGAGCTTCAGGCGGTCGGGAATGACGCGCACCTCCGGCGCGCCGAGCTCGAGCCCGGGTATGGGGCGAAGCTGGGTGCCGTCCCGGCGCGGCATGGCGGCCTCGACGAGGCCGACGGCCTTCAGCGCCACCCCCAGAATCTGCTCCAGCCGGGGCCCGGAAACGTTGATCTCTATGGACCGCGAACCCCCGATACCGCGACCGAACAACGAAAACTGGCTGATCAGGCCGAACGTGCCCGGCTCGCGAAATGCGGCCTTCTGCAACACCGGGATCAGCTCGCTGACGCGGCCCGGCTCCTCGCTGGCGGCGCCGAGGAACGTGGCGCCGCGGGTGGCGACGAAGAAGAACCGCTGGATCTTCGGCGGCTGGCCGGGTTCCGACTTGGGCCCGGTCTCGCTCGACCACAGGTGACGGGTCTCGGCTTCGATCGTCCCGGCGATGTCGGCGGTGGTGTCCAGGTTGTAGCCGGGCGGCGGCACGAGGTAGCCGAACACCAGGTTGCGGTTGCCGTCGGGCAGGTATTCGAGCTTGGGCAGGAAGAAGTAGGTGGCCGCCGCCCCGGCGCCGCAAATGGCGACGACGACGGAAAAGGCCAGCATTCGGCTGCGCGCCACGCGGCGGGTGAAGCCGAGAACCGCCCTGACGAACAGGCGGGCGAAGGGGTCGATGAGGGGCAACCCCATGCCGACCCGGCTTTTCGGCTTGGGATCGCCGAGCAGCCGCCTGGAAAGCGCCGGAATGACGGTGATGGAGACGACGAGGGAAAGCAGGACCGCCGTCGACAGGGCGACCGCGATGTCGCGGAAAAGCTGGCCCACCTCCAGCTTCATCACCAGGATGGGAATGAACACCATCACCGTCGTCAACGCCGAAACCAGCACCGCGCCCCACACCTGCGAGGCGCCGTTGAACGCCGCCTCGGTCCGCGAAAGTCCCTGCTGGCGCAGGCGGTAGATGTTTTCGAGCACGACGATGGCGGCATCGACGACCATGCCGACGGCGAACGCGATGCCGGCGAGCGAGATCACGTTGAGGGAGCGCCCGAGCGCCGCCATGGCCACGAAGGCGCCGATGATGGACACCGGAATGGCCAGGGACACGACCAGGGTGGCGCCGAACGAGCGCAGGAAAATCAGCAGGATCAGGGCCGCCAGCGTGCCGCCCACGTAGATGTTCTGCTGCACCAGGTCGATGGCGGAGTTGATGTAGACGGTCTCGTCGTAGACCTGGGTAAGATTAAGCCCGGCCGCGGGAAGCGCCGACTTGTTGAGCTCGCCGATCGCCTGGCGGATTCCCTGCATGGTTTCGATGACGTTGGCGCCGGTCGCGCGCACGGCGTTGACGGCGATGGCCGGATCGCCGAGAAAGCGGATGTGCGCCGTCGGTTCCTTGTGGGAATACCGCACCGTGGCGATGTCGCCGACCGTGACCCGCGCCACCCCGCCGGCGGCGGGATCGCGATAGGTGCGCAGGACGACGCGGCGCACGTCGGCGAGGGTCGAAAGCTCACCCTCGCTGCGCACCACGTAGCGGCGCTTCCCCTCGTCCACGTCGCCGGCCGAAACGGAGGCGTTGGCGGCGCGCAGGGCGCCCACCATCCCGGTCACCGTCAGGCCGTAACGGGCCATGCTCTCGGGCTTGACGATGACCTGCATTTCCCGCTCGCTGCCGCCGTAGACGTTGACCCGCGAAACCCCCGGCACCCGTTCCAGGCGGTCCTGGATGACGTCCTCGGTGAAGTCGCCGTAACTGTCGATGGGGCGGTCGTTTCCGGGGAGCCGGCGCAGCACGATCCAGGTGATGGGGTTGTCCTCGCTGGTCGATGTCTTGAGGGTCGGCTTGTTGGCCTCGTCGGGATAGCCGGTGACCCGGTCGAGCCGGTTGGCGACCAGAAGCAGCGCCTTGTTCATGTTCTGGTGGATGTTGAACTCGAGGTTGATGCGGCCGCGGCCGTCCTGGGACCGGCTGGTGACCTTTTCCAGCCCCTCGAGGCCCTTCAATTCCTCTTCCTGCCGGTTGATGATCTCGCGCTCGATCTCGGCCGGCGCCGCCCCCGGCCAGACGGTCTGGATGCTGATGACGGGCTTGCGCACGTCCGGCGTGAGCTGGATCGGGATCGCCACCAGCGCCACGATCCCGAACATGACGATCATGAGAACCCCGGCGATCACCGCCACCGGGCGCTCGATGGAAAGCCGGATCAGGTTCATGACGTCCGCTTGATCCTGACCTTCTGGCCCGGCAGCAGCCGTTCGTTGCCGCGCACCACCACGAGGTCTCCGGTCTTGACCCCGTTCAGGACCTCGAAGCGCCCGCCCACCGCCTCGCCCAGGCGGACCGGGCGGATCTGCACCGTGCCGTCGACGAAGACGAACACGAACGTCATGCCGTTGCGGTTGAGCACCGCGTCCTTGTGCACGGTCACCACCTGGCGCGAGCGGCCGACGGGCAGGTTCACGGTCACGCTCTGGTTGGCCGCCAGCGCCCCGGGGTCGTCGATTTCCGGCGTAAAGCGGACGACGCGGGTGCGGGTCAGCGGGTTCTCCTCCGGCACCACGGCGCGCACCCGTGCCCGGTACCGGCCGCCCCCGGCCACCCTCACCTCGACCGCGGTGCCGGGCGCCAGGCCCGCGATCCTTGCCGCGGGCACGTTGGCCTCGACTTCCAGGGCCCGGTCATTGACCAGGGTCACCACCGGGTCGCCGACGTTCACATAGGCCCCGACGTCCGTGTGGCGGACGGTGACGACGCCGGGGAACGGGGCCCGGATGGTCGCATTGGCGACGTCGATGTCGGCCAGCTTGAGGGCCGCCCGGGCCTGATTCACGTTCGCCTTGAAGACGTTGACCATGCTTCTCGCCCGGGCCACGCCCTGGCGCTTGTCGTCGCGCCGCGCCTTGCTGAAGGCCGCGGATTTGCGCAGGTTTTCCAGGCGCTTGAGCTCCTGGACGGCGAGCTTCAACGCGGACCGGGATTCGGCGAGGCGGGCCTGGCTTTCCGTCACCTGGGCGGCCTTTGACGCCCGTTCCCAGACCAGCCTGTCGGACACCAGCGTGGCGATGACGTCGCCGGCCTTCAGGCGGTCACCGACCTTGACCCTGATGGAGCCCACGGGCCCCTTGATGCGGGCCGCGACGACGCTCTCCTGGTTCGCCACCAGCCGTCCGATCACCGCCACGGTCTGCGTCAGGGGCTCCTGCACCACCGCGTCCACGCCGACCACGGCCGGCGGTTGCTGTGCCGGCGCCGGCGCCGCGGGAAGTGCCAGGGCGAGGGCGGCAACGATCACCGCCGCCAGGCGGCCGGCAACGCCCGCCCGGGGCCGCGCGGGGAACCGGGGACCTGTCACTGGATCGTGCATGTGAGTCAGGGATCGCATCCTTCGTACCAAATGTCGGCAGCCGATGTTTCGATTTATTCAGGGGCCGTCCGCCGGCAAACCAGGCGGACCCAGATTAGACTAGACTGGACCGTCTAGTCTAATTTATGATGAAAGCGGTGCGGGATCAATAGGCAATCATTAGGAATCAGCAGGAGTGTAATGGCCCGCAGTTCCACCGCCGCGAAACACCGCGCGGAAAACGGCGCCGCGCGGAGCAAGCGCCAATCCATTCTGGACGCCGCGACCCGGGTGTTCCTCGACTGCGGGTACGGCGACGCCAGCATGGACGCGGTCGCCCGCGAGGCGGGGGTCGCCAAACAGACGATCTACAGCTATTTCGACGGCAAGGACGCCCTTTTCGAGGCCATCGTCCAGGACAAATGCGTCCAGCTGCTCGAGCCCATCGGCATGCCCGAAGCCCGCGGCAACGACCCGGAAACGGCGCTGGCCCGCACCGCCCGGCGGTTCCTCGACGTGGTGTTGGCGCCCGAAGGGATGGCGCTTTTCCGTGCCCTTGTGGCGGAATGCGGCCGCTTCCCGAATCTGGCCGAAGCCTTTTACCGGTCCGGTCCCTTGTTGGCGGCGGGCAACCTGGCCGACTATCTGGCCGAGTTGGACCGCAAGGGAATCCTCAAGGTTGACGACCCCCTGCGTGCCGCCCGCCTGTTCTTCGCCTCGTTGCGCGGTGATCTGTATATTCGCCGGCTGCTCGACCTCGATTCCAAGCCCAGGCCGGCGCAGGTGGAGCGCGCCGTTGCCGACGCGGTACGGGTCTTCCTGGCCGCCCACGCCCGGCGCTGACGCCCCGTCGCCGGCGGCAAGGCGGACCGGACACCGGGGATAAAATCACGGTTGAACACGGTGACGATTCGGGGAAAATGCCCGGGCGGGCGAACCAGGTTGCAAAAAAAAGCCGGATTTCCTGATGAATAATACCCATATGCGCATGCGGCCGGTATTGGCCGGAACCCTTGGAGTGTAGCGCCCATGCTGTCGTTCCTTGCGCCTTTGTCGTCCCGCCGGGGG
>JBHHXI010000021.1:0-28029 GCA_046756945.1 Rhodospirillales bacterium | reverse complement strand
GCAGGGCAAGGCCGACAAGGCGCTGGTGGCGGCGGCGACGGCGTCGTTCATCGGCGGCAGCATCGGAGTCGTGTTGTTCACGCTGTTTGCGCCGCCGCTGGCCGATGTCGCGCTGGGCTTCGGCGCGCCGGAGATATTCGCGTTGATGCTGATGGCGTTCGCCACGTTCGTCGGGCTTGGCGGCGACGACATTCCGAAGACCTTGTTTTCCATTGCCATCGGGCTGGTGTTCGGCGCCGTCGGGCTGGATATCGTCTCGGGCGAGCCGAGGCTTATCTTCGGGGACATCCCCGGTTTCTTCCACGGCATCAACTTCCTGGTGCTGGCCATCGGCATCTATGGCATCGGCGAGATGCTGTGGACCATCGAGACCTCCATGGGCGACGTGATGATCTCGCAGGCCACCGTCTCCGTAAAGGGCATCCTGAAAAACCTGGTGGAACTGACGCGGACCTGGAAGACGATGTTGTTGGGGTCGTTCCTCGGCTATTTCGTCGGCATCCTGCCGGCCGCCGGCGCCACGCCGGGCTCGCTCATGGCCTACGGCTTCGCCAAGACCATGTCGAAGAACCCCGAGACCTACGGCAAAGGCAACATCGACGGCGTCGTGGCGCCGGAATCCGCCAACAACGCAGCCTCCACCGGCGCCATGCTGCCCATGCTGACCCTCGGCATCCCCGGATCGCCGACGACGGCGATCCTGCTCGGCGGCATGGTGATCTGGGGGCTGGAACCCGGCCCCATGGTGTTCGTCGACCACCCCAATTTCGTCTGGGGCTTCATCGCCAGCCTGTACGCCGCCAACCTGTTTTCGCTGTTGATCAACGTCGCCTTCATCCCGGCCTTCATCTGGGTGTTGAAGCTGCCGTTCACGATCCTGGCGCCGGTCATCTTCATCCTGTGCGTCGTCGGCGGTTTCGTGCCGACCCTGGACATGCACGACGTGTGGCTGATGCTGCTTTTCGGCGTCGTCGGCTACCTCATGCGCAAGCTGAACTATCCTATGGCGCCGGCGGTGCTGGCCATCGTCCTCGGGCCGCTGGCGGAACCGGCGCTCAGGCAGTCGCTGTTGATTTCCGGCGGCTCGTTCTCGATCTTCTTCACCCGGCCGTTCGCCAGCGTATTCATGTTCATCGCCATCGGGCTCATCTCCATGCCGATCATCAAACAGGTGCTCGACGCCCGGCGGCGGAAGGCGGAACGAACCTGACATTTCCGGGATCCCGGACCGCGCCCCGGCACGGGCCGCTTTCCGCCGGGGCGATGAGCCTTCACATATGCGGGATTGTGCGAGTTTTTGGTATGGGGTATATTATATACCAGAGTCACAACCCGGTCCCGGAAACCCCGTGACCACCGAGGAATGCCCATGGCCATCGCCAGGTTGAAGGTCCAGCCCATAGAGGTTGATTTCCGCTTGACGTCCCAGACGTACAAGGCGTTGAAGCAGGCCATCACTTCGATGAACATCTATGCCGGCGAAGAGGAAATCCGCCTCGACGAGCGCCAGTTGTCCCAGGACCTCGGGGTCAGCCGGACCCCCATCCGCGAGGCCATGGCGCGCCTCGCCCAGGAGGGGCTTTTGCGCATCGTGGCGCGCAAGGGAGCCTTCGTCGTGCGCAAGACCAAGGCCGAGATCATCGAGATGATCACCGTCTGGGCGGCCCTGGAAAGCATGGCGGCGCGGCTGATCACGCTGCGCGCCGGGGACGCGGAGATCGCCACCCTGCGCAAGATGTTCGCCAGCTTCGAAGGCAAGGAAATCAAGGCCAATATCGACGAATATTCGGACACCAACGTTCAATTCCATCAAACCCTGTTGCGCTTGAGTCAGTGCGATCTGCTCAACGAACTGACGGAGAATCTATTCATCCACATCAATTCGATTCGGGCGAGCACGATCGGCCATGAAGACAGGTTCAACCGCTCCATCATCGACCACATGCATATCATCGAGGCGCTGGAACGGCGCGACACCGAGCTTGCCGAACGCCTTGTACGGGATCACACTCTGAACCTGGCGGCGCATGTGGACACCAACGTGGATTATCTTATTTAGCGCGGGTTCGCGCGTTTTAGCACTCACACGTCACAGCCGGAAAACGGGAGATCCGCCATGTCGGACGCGGCGCGCAAGGTTTCCGAATTGAAGATACCGCAGGAGAAAATTTCGGGCGGCCACCTGGTCGCCAAGGCCCTCAGGAACGAGGGCGTCGACACCATATTCACGCTCTGCGGCGGCCACATCATCGACATCTACGACGGCTGCCTGGATGAAGGCATCAAGATCGTCGACGTGCGCCACGAACAGGTGGCCGCCCATGCCGCCGACGGCTACGCGCGCCAGACCGGGAAACCGGGTTGCGCGGTGGTCACCGCGGGTCCGGGGACGACCAACGCCATGACCGGCATCGCCAACGCCTTCCGCGCCGAGAGTCCGATGCTGATGATCGGCGGCCAGGGGGCCCTGGACCAGCACAAGATGGGATCGCTCCAGGACCTGCCGCACGTGGACCTGCTGGCGCCGATTACCAAGTTCGCCTCCACGGTGTCCAGCACCGAGCGCATCGCCGACATGGTCTCCATGGCCTTTCGCGAATGTTACAACGGCGCGCCCGGGCCGTCCTTCCTGGAAATCCCGCGCGATGTTCTCGACGCCAAGGTGGACTTCAGCGCCGCCCGCCTGCCCGAGCCGGGCCGCTACCGGGCCTCCACCAAGGCCATCGGCGATCCCGCCGATATCGAGAAGCTGGCCGACATCCTGGTCGGCTCCGAACGGCCGTGCGTGTTGCTCGGCACCCAGGTCTGGACCTGCGCCGGCACCGACGCGGCGCGCGATTTCGTGCGCACCCTCAACATTCCCGCCTACATGAACGGGTCCGGCCGCGGCACGCTGCCGCCGGGCGATCCCCATCACTTCCACCGCACCCGGCGCCTGGCCTTCGACAAGGCCGACGTGATCGTCATCGTCGGCACGCCGTTCGACTTCCGCATGGGGTACGGCAAGCGCCTGCGCGCCGACGCCACCGTCGTCCAGATCGACATGGATTACCGCACCGTGGGCCGCAACCGGGACATTTCGCTGGGTCTGGTCGGCGACGTGGGGGCCATCCTCAAGGCCGTCACCGATGCCGCCACCGGCCGCGCCGGCACGGGCGCCGGCGGGCGCACGGCGTGGATGGAGGAGCTTCGGGCGGCGGAAGAGAAGAGCACGGAAAAGCTGATGCCCATGTTCACCTCCGACTCGGTCCCCATCCATCCCTACCGGGTGGCCTGGGAGCTCAACCAGTTCCTTACCGACGATACCATTTACATCGGCGACGGCGGCGACGTGGTGACCATCTCGGCGCAGGCCGTGCAGCCGCGCACCCCCGGCCACTGGATGGATCCGGGGCCGCTGGGCTCGCTCGGCGTCGGCACGGCGTTCGCCCTGGCCTCGAAGCTGGCCCATCCGAAAAAAGAGGTGCTGTGCTATTACGGCGACGGCGCCTTCGCCATGACCGGCTTCGACATGGAAACCGCCAACCGGTTCAACGCGCCGTTCCTGGCGGTGATCGGCAACAACTCGGCGATGAACCAGATTCGCTGCGGCCAGATCATGAAATACGGCGAACAGCGCGGCAACGTCGGCAACATGCTGGGCGACGTGCCGTTCGAGGCTTTCGCCGAAATGCTGGGCGGTTACGGCGAGGGCGTCCGCGAGCCCGGCGACATCCGCCCGGCCCTGGAACGGGCCCGCGAAGCCGTCAAGTCCGGCAAATCGGCGGTGGTCAACATCTGGGTCGATCCCAACGAATACGCTCCGGGCACCAAAGCCCAGACCATGTACAAATAGCCGCGAACGGGAAAAGCGGCCCCGTCGGCCGCGCCGGCGACCGGGACTTCACGATCAGGCGACTTCACGATCAAGCGACGAGGAAAACGATGGGAAAAGCTTTGGACGGCATCCGTGTCCTGGACATGACCCATGTCCAGTCGGGTCCTTCTTGCACGCAAATTCTGGCCTGGTTCGGCGCCGACGTGATCAAGGTCGAACGCCCGGGCACGGGTGACATCACGCGCCAGCAACTGCGCGACCTGCCCGACGCCGACAGCCTGTATTTCACCATGCTCAACTGCAACAAGCGCTCCATCACGCTGAACCCCAAGGTGGACAAGGGCAAGGAGATATTCACCAGGCTGATCGAGGCCTGCGACGTGATGGTGGAGAACTTCGCCCCCGGCGCCCTGGATCGCATGGGCTTCACCTGGGAGCGCATCCACGAGATCAACCCGCGGATGATCTACGCGTCCATCAAGGGCTTCGGCCCGGGGCCCTATGAAGACTGCAAGGCCTATGAAAACGTCGCCCAATGCATGGGCGGCGCCGCCAGCACCACCGGATTCGATGACGGCCCGCCAATGGTCTCCGGGGCGCAGATCGGGGATTCGGGGACCGGCATGCACGTCGTCGCGGGAATCCTCGCCGCGCTCTATCAGCGCCAGCACACCGGCCGCGGACAGCGGGTGGAATGCGCCATGCAGGACGCCATCCTCAACCTGTGCCGGGTCAAGCTCCGCGACCAGCAGCGCCTGGCCCACGGTCCGCTCAAGGAATACCCGCAATATCCGAACGGCACCTTCGGCGAGCAGGTGCCGCGTGCCGGCCACGCGTCGGGCGGCGGTCAGCCGGGCCACGTGGTGAAATGCGCGCACCGCGGCGCGCAAAGCGGCACCCACAGCGCCCACGGCGCCAACGACTACGCCTACGTGATCATCCAGCCGCAGGGCTGGGCGCCCCTGATGAAGATGATCGGCCGCGCCGACCTGATCGACGATCCCGAGTGGGCGACGCCGGAGGCGCGGCTAACGAAGCTCGACGATTGCTTCGCCATGATCGAGGGGTGGACCATAACCAAGGACAAGTACCAGGTCATGGAAACCCTCAACGCCCTGGGCGTGCCCTGCGGCCCGGTCCTGGACATGAAGGAACTGGCCGAGGATGACTCCTTGCGGGCGCGCGCCACCGTCGTCGCGGTCGAACACCCGGACAGGGGCACCTTCCTGACCGTCGGCAACCCGATCAAGTTGTCGGATTCGGCGACGGAAGTGGAAACCTCGCCGCTCCTGGGCGAGCACACCGATCAGATCCTCAAGGATCTCGTTGGCTACGGGGACGCCGAAATCGAGGCGGCGCGCACGGAAGGGGCGATCTGACACGACGCTTTGGCGACGGCTTCGGTGACGACGTGAAGCGCCAACCGTAGAGCACCGTAAAGGACCCCGCTTTCGTGGCGGGGTTTTTCTTTCGTGGTATTAACGGCCTGCGTCCTCCCCTTGACTCCTCCGGGGCAAAGTCCGACAATCATAAGAAGAATACCCATATAATAAATACAATTATTAAACGGTTAGCGCCGCGGCCAAAGCAACGGACGGCGCAATTCCGGAAAGCGTACCCGAGACGGCGTAGCTGCCGTCCGCGCGGCCGCTGTCTCATCCCCGTGATGTCTTAATACCGGGAGGACGGGACGATGCGGTTTGGAATTTCCTCACTGGTCTTGGTTTCCGCGCTGTGTCTGGCGGCGGGCGGGCCGGCAAAATCCGCGTCTGAGTGGGAGCAAGGAAAACCCATGACGACGACGATTGCGGAGACTTACAATTTCTTTACGGCCACGAACGCGCGAAAAATGATCGGGCTGGAGAACGATACCGAGGCATTTACACTGGCGGTCGGGGGAACGACCGTGGGGTATCTGGCGGTCGTGATTCAAACCGAGACCGATATATATGACGGTTTCGTGGATGATTTCAGCGATCTTGTCGAGGAGTTGTCCAATGCAAAATTCTTTAAAAAAATAGGCTTCGATTTTTCGGATACAAAGATAAAGCGTAAAGAAAACAAGTATGGATATTTGCAATATATGGACAGAACGGGCAGCGGGTACAGGTGTATCGTTTACGGGCAGCGCCTGGGAGCGGTCCGGGGAAGTGAATATGTATATGGAAGGCTGTGTCTGAGCCCGGGACACCGGGAGGCCGAAAATCTGGATCAGCGGCTTTTTGAGTTCATCGAAAACCTGCGGACCGATGGATCGGGAAAACCGCTGGCCGCGCTCGGCAAATGAAATCTTGGCGCTCGGCACCAATCGTGTGGGAAGGGAAAACCGTCCGGTCAAAGCAGGCACGCTGAAGACGCACCTCCCCACGCCGCCATGGCGCCGCCGACGGGTTTAAAGAGGCGGCCGGGAAATCACCCGCCAACCAATTGGGAACACACGGCGTCGGTGACCTCCGCCGTGGTCGCGCTTCCACCGAGGTCCGCGGGCAGCACGGTTGCGGCGCCGGTGACCGCCTCGATGGCCATCATCAGGCGCGCCGCCGGGCCCGCCTCGCCCAGGTGCTCCAGCATCATCACCGCCGTCCACAGGGCGCCGATGGGGTTGGCGACGCCTTTCCCGGTGATGTCGAAGGCGGCGCCGTGGATGGGCTCGAACATGGACGGCGCATCGCGGCCCGGATTGAGGTTGGCCGTCGGCGCGATGCCCAGGCTCCCCGACAGCGCCGCCGCCAGGTCGCTCAGGATATCGCCGTGCAGGTTGGTGGCGACGATGACGTCCAGGGTCTCCGGTTTCAGCACCATGCGCGTCGTCATGGCGTCGACCAGAATCTTGTCGGTGGCGACGTCCGGGTAGTCCCCCTTCATCCCGGCGAAGATCCGGTCCCACATGACCATGCCGTGGCGCTGGGCGTTGGACTTGGTGACCACGGTGAGCAGCTTGCGCGGCCGCGTGCGGGCGAGTTCGAAGGCGAACGCCATGATCCGCTCGATGCCGGCGCGGGTGAAGATGGCGGTGTCCATGCCCACTTCCGCGGGCAGGCCGCCGTGCACGCCGCCGCCGGCGCCGGCGTACTCGCCCTCGGTGTTCTCGCGCACGATCACCCAGTCCAGATCCTCAGGCCTGCGGCCGCGCAGGGGGCTCTCGATGCCCGGCAGCAGGCGCGCCGGGCGGACGTTGGCGTACTGATCGAAGCCCTGGCAGATGGCGAGCCTCAGGCCCCACAGGGTGACGTGGTCGGGGATGTCGGGGTCGCCGACGGCGCCGAAGTAGATGGCGTCGAAGGCGCTGAGCCGCTCGACCCCGTCGTCGGGCATCATGCGGCCGTGCCGGCGGTAGTAGTCCGACCCCCAGGGGAAGGTCTCCACGTGGAGCCTGAGCCCGGGCTCGCGCTCCTCGAGCACGGCCAGCGCCCTGAGGCCGGCGTCGAGTACTTCGCGGCCGATTCCGTCCCCCGGGATGGCCGCGATCCTGTGCTCACCCATGGCGTTTCCGTCCTTGCTACTGCCGACCGCCGCCCATCGCCCGGCCGCGCAGGGCGGATTTGACGAGTACGGTTTCCCTGCTAGTTTAGCCGCTTCCTGCACGCACGCGAAGGTGTCAATTCATGACCACGCGCTTTGCCGGGGACCCGGCGCAGAGGGACCGCTTGCGGCGCCTGTTCGCCGCCCGCCGGGGCGCCGGGGCAGGCCCGCATCGGGTCCCGGGGGCGCCGCTGTGACCACGCGTGTCGCCGAGCGGGCATGGAAGGATTTCGCCGCCTGGTGCGCGGCGCGGGGCCTGAGACCGCTGCCCGCCCATCCGTGGACCGTGGCGGCCTATGCCCGGTGGTGCGAGCCCCGGCAGCACTACCGGACCATCGTCAAGCGCATCAAGGCCATCGCCCGGGCCCATCTGCTCAACTGTCTCAGGCCGCCCGACCGGCACCCGACGGTGCGGCGCACGCTGCGCATGATCGAGACACGGACCCGGCACAAGGGCGAACGGGCCGGCCTGTTCCGGGCCGAGGACTTCGTCGGCCCGGCCGGCGCTCCGACGGCGTTCTCCGCGCCGTCTCCGCCGCTTGCCCCGCCGCGCCCCCCCGTGGCGACCCGCCCCGTGCGCTCGCTGCGCTCGAGCCCCAGGCTGGTCGCGCGCCGGCCCCGCCGCCGCCCGCCCGAGGGCGGCGCTTCCCCCTGATCCTGCATGGTTTTCCCTTGACCCCATCCTGGGGCGCTGACACCTTCTTGCCCCCATGCGGATCTTTCGCCATTTTCACGACCTGCCGGCGGAAGCCCGCGGCGCGGCGGTCGCCATCGGCAACTTCGACGGGCTCCATCGCGGTCACCGGGCGGTCATCGACGAAGCCGGGCACATCGCGCGGGCGGCGGGGATGCCGTGGGCGGTGCTCACCTTCGAGCCCCATCCGCGCGCCTTCTTCACTCCCGAGGCCGAGCCCTTCCGCCTCACCCCGTTTCGGATGAAGGCGCGGCACATCGAGGCCATGGGCGTGGACTGCATGATCGTACTGCGCTTCGATCGCGATTTTTCGCGCCGTCCGGCCGAGGATTTCGTCACCGACGTGCTGGTCAAGGGGCTCGGGGCGCGGCACGTGGTCTCCGGCTACGACTTCGTTTTCGGCCACAAGCGCGCCGGCAACACGGAACTGCTCCTGCACATGGGAAAGAAGGATGGCTTCGGCTTTACCTGCGTCACGGCGATGCGGGACGTAGAAGGGAACGGGGACGGGGACGGGAAAGCCTATTCCTCGACCCGGGTGCGCGCCTTCCTGAAGAACGCCGATCCCGGCGCCGCGGCCAAGGTGCTGGGCCGGCACTTCGAGATCGAGGGACGGGTGGCCCATGGCGACCATCGCGGCAAGGCCATCGGCTATCCCACGGCGAATCTGCGTCTTGGCGAATACCTGCGGCCGGCGAACGGCGTCTACGCGGTCCGGGCCGGCATTGACAGGGGCGCGGCTACGGTGTGGCATGGCGGCGTCGCCAACCTGGGCCACCGGCCCACCTTTGCCGGCACGGACGTGATCCTGGAGGTGCACCTGTTCGATTTCGACGGCGATCTCTATGGCCGGCACCTGCGCGTCGCCCTGGTCGGGTACCTGCGTCCGGAAAAGAAATTTGACGGCCTCGACGATTTGAAGGCACAAATCGCCGCCGACAGCGTCCACGCGCGCCACGCCCTGGCCGAGGCGTAAAGCCGTGGACAGCCGGCAGCGCATGGAAAACCGACGACCGGAGGGCGGCAAAGTGGGCGTGGACTATAAATCGACGGTGTTCCTGCCCGAGGCCGATTTTCCCATGCGGGCGGGACTGCCCGAGCGCGAGCCCGAGACGCTCGAGCACTGGTCCTCCATGGACCTGTTTCGCCGGCACCGCCAGGCGGCCAAGGGGCGCAAGAAGTTCATCCTCCACGACGGCCCGCCCTATGCCAACGGGCACCTGCACATCGGCCACGCGCTCAACAAGATTCTCAAGGACGTGATCACCCGCTCCCAGCAGATGCTGGGCCGGGACGCGAACTACGTGCCCGGCTGGGACTGCCACGGCCTGCCCATCGAATGGAAGATCGAGGAAAAGTACCGGGCCGCGGGCAAGAACAAGGACGAGGTGCCCATCGTCCAGTTCCGCCGCGAATGCCGCGAGTTCGCCGACCACTGGATCGACATCCAGCGCCGGGAATTCGAGCGCCTCGGCGTCATCGGCGACTGGGACTCCCCGTACACCACCATGGCCTTCGCCGCCGAGGCCCAGATCGTGCGCGAGCTCGGAAAATTCCTGATCAACGGCGCCCTCTACAAGGGCGCCAGGCCGGTGCTGTGGTCGGTGGTGGAAAAGACGGCCCTGGCGGAAGCCGAGGTCGAGTACCACGACCACACGTCGACGGCCATTTACGTGCGCTTTCCCGTGCTCGAGACGGCGGCGGCGGAGCTCGAGGGCGCCTCCGTCGTCATCTGGACGACCACGCCGTGGACCATCCCCGGCAACCGGGCGCTGGCTTACGGCCCCGGCATGGCCTACGGCGTCTACGAGGTCGTCTCGGTGGAAGACGGCGGCCTGGCGGTCGACGGCGAGCGCCTGGTCGTCGCCCACGGCCTCGCCGAATCGGTGAAAAGCGCGGCCGGGATCTCCGAGTGGCGGCGCCTGACCGAGGCCACCGGCCTGGACGGGACCGTCTGCCGCCATCCCCTGCACGGCAAGGGCTATGACTTCGGCGTGCCCCTCCTGGCGGCCGATTTCGTCGACACCGAAACGGGCACCGGGATCGTCCACGTGGCGCCGGGCCACGGCGCCGACGACTTCGAGCTCGGCGTCAAGCATGGCGTCGACGTGCCCGATACGGTCGACGACGGGGGCCTGTTCGCCGACCACGTGCCCCTGTTCGCCGGCCGGCACGTGTTCAAGGTGGACGGCGACGTGGTGGAGGCGCTGACCGGGGCCGGCGCATTGCTGGCCTCGGGCCGCATCACCCACAGCTATCCCCATTCCTGGCGCTCGAAAGCGCCGCTGATCTTCCGCAACACGCCCCAGTGGTTCATCTCCATGGAGAAAACGGGGCTGCGCCGGGCGGCGCTGGCGGCCATCGACCACACCCGCTTCGTGCCCGAATCGGGACGCAAGCGGCTTTACGGGATGGTCGAGACCCGGCCCGACTGGTGTGTCTCGCGCCAGCGCGCCTGGGGCGTGCCGATCACGGTCTTCGTCAACAGGGAAACGGGCGAGCCCTTGCGCGACGCCGGTGTCCTGGAGCGCATCGCGGACGCGGTGGAGGCGGAAGGGGCGGACACCTGGTTTACCTCGGAACCGGCGCGTTTCCTGGCGCCCGAATACGACCCGGCCGACTTCGACCAGGTCACCGATATCATGGACGTGTGGTTCGACTCCGGCGCCACCCACAGCTTCGTTTTGGAAAAACGCCCCGAATTGCAGTGGCCGGCCTCGCTTTATCTCGAGGGCAGCGACCAGCATCGGGGCTGGTTCCAGTCCTCGCTGCTCGAGTCCTGCGGCACCCGCGGCCGGGCGCCGTACGAGGCGGTGCTGACCCACGGCTTCGTCATGGCCGGGGACGGCCAGAAGATGTCCAAGTCCCTGGGCAACGTCATCTCGCCCCAGGACGTGGTCAAGCGGTACGGGGCCGATATCCTGCGCCTGTGGGTGGTGGGCTCGGATTATTCCGAGGACCTGCGCGTCGGACCGGAGATCCTCAAGCACCACGCCGACATCTACCGGCGGCTCCGCAACACGCTCCGGTACTTGCTCGGCAACCTGAACGGGTTCGACGACGCCGAACGCCTGCCCGTGGCCGATATGCCGGAGCTCGAGCGCTGGGTCCTGCACCGGATTTGGGAGATCGACCGGATGCTGCGCGGCGCGTGCGAGGCGTTTGATTTCCACCCCCTGTTCGCCGAGCTGCACAATTTCTGCGCCGTCGAGCTGTCCGCGTTCTACTTCGATGTGCGCAAGGACAGCCTGTATTGCGACCGGGCGGACTCGGTACGCCGCCGGGCGGCGCGGACGGTGCTGGATACCCTGTTCGACTGCCTGACCGCCTGGCTGGCGCCGTTCCTCTGTTTCACGGCGGAAGAGGCGTGGCTGGCGCGCCACCCGGGCCCGGACGAAAGCGTGCACCTGCGTCTGTTTCCCGAGATTCCGGAGGCCTGGCGCGACGATGCGCTGGCCGCCAAGTGGGCGCGCGTCCGCGCCCTGCGCCGGGTCGTCACCGGGGCGCTGGAGGTGGAGCGGGCCAACAAGCGCATCGGCTCCAGCCTCTTAGCCCATGCCGACGTGTTCGCCGGGCGTGCGTACGTCGAGGCCCTGGACGGGGTCGACCTGGCCGAGATCGCCATCACCTCGGACGCCACCCTGTGCGACGGGGCGGCCCCCGACGGCGCCTTCACCATCGCCGATGTCCCGGGCGTCGCGGTGGTCCCGAGCCTGGCGGCGGGCGAGAAATGCCGGCGCTGCTGGAAGGTCCTGGGCGAGGTGGGCAGCGATCCCGGGTACCCGGACGTCTGCGCGCGGTGCGCCGACGCCGTCCGCCACCATCAGGGCCGGTGAGGGAGGGGTCCGCCATGAGGAGCTCCAACGGCCTGCCGCTGGGCCTCGTGGTGGCGGCCCTGCTGATCGTGCTCGATCAGGCCACCAAGTGGTGGATCATGGCCGTGGTCATGCAGCCGCCCAGAATCATTCCGGTGACGCCGTTCTTCAACCTTGTGATGGGGTGGAACCGGGGCATCAGCTTTGGGCTGTTCGACGGGGATTCGGCCCTCAACGTCTGGATTCTGCCGCTTGTGGCGCTGGCCATCGTCGCCGCCCTGGTGGTCTGGCTGCGCCGGGTCCAGGGGGCCTGGCTGGCGTCCGCCATCGGTCTGGTGATCGGCGGCGCCATTGGAAACGTAGTCGACCGGCTGCGTTTCGGCGCGGTGGCGGATTTTCTGGATTTCCACGTCGCCGGGTACCATTGGCCGGCGTTTAACGCGGCCGACAGCGGAATTACCGTCGGCGTCGCCATGTTGGTTCTAGATTCCTTGTTTATGGGCGCGGAAAAGCCTAAAAATAAGGGTGGCACGGATGCGAAGGAAGGGTGATGGCCAAGGCAGGCCGGGTGGTTTTGGGTATTGTGGCGGCGGCATTGGTCGGCGGCTGCTCGGACCTGACCAAGGTTTTTTCGAACACCAAGTCTCCGCCTGACGAGTTCGCCGTATACTCGCGGCCGCCGCTCAGCATGCCGCCCAATTACGGGCTGCGGCCCCCGGCACCGGGCCAGACGCGGCCCCAGGCGGAGGTTCCCAGGAACCGGGCGGCGACGGCGATCCGCGGTGGCCAAAAAGGGAGTGCCGGCGCCCAGGGCGCGCCGGGAGGCCAGCCCGCCATGAGTTCGGGCACCCAGGCCCTGCTGAGGGCGACCGGGGCCCAACAGGCCGACCCCGACATCCGCACCCTGGTCAATCGGGAATCGTCGATCCTGGTCGAGGAGAACGTGACCCTGGCCGATCGCATCCTGTTCTGGAAGAAGCCCGGCGAGGCCGAGAAAAGCACCGTCGTCGATCCGGCCAGGGAGGCCAAGCGCATCCGCGAGAACCAGGCGCTGGGACGTCCCCTCACCGAAGGCGAGACCCCGACCATCGAGCGCCAACGGGGGATGAAGGGCATCTTCAATTGAGTCAATCGAGCCGCGCCAGGTGCCCGGCGCGCCGCCATACGGAGCTTCCATGAGAGGTCGTTTGCGAAGCGCATGGCCGGCGGCCTTTGCCCTGGCCGTGCTGCTTCTGACGCCGGGACCCGAAGGCTCCGCCGGGGCCGGCGTTTTCAATCCCGAAACCTTCACGTTGAAGAACGGCATGGCCGTTGTGGTCGTCCCCAACCACCGGGTTCCCGTGGTCACCCACATGGTCTGGTACAAGGTGGGTTCGGCCGACGAGCCGCCGGGCAAGTCGGGCATCGCCCATTTCCTCGAGCACCTGATGTTCAAGGGCACCCGCAAACTGGCGCCGGGGGAATTCTCCAGGATCCTCGCCCGCAACGGCGGGCGCGAGAACGCCTTCACGTCCCAGGATTACACCGGCTACTTCCAAAGCGTCGCCGTGGACCGCCTGGAAATGGTCATGGAGATGGAAGCCGATCGCATGACCAACCTGGTCTTCGACGCAAAGCTGGTGGAGCCGGAAAGGCAGGTCATATTCGAGGAGCGCCGCAACCGCACCGGCAACAATCCCGCCGCCCTTCTTGCCGAGTCCGTCAACGCGACGCTCTTTCTCAACCACCCCTACCGCAGGCCGATCATCGGGTGGGAGCACGAGATCCGCGGCCTGACAATCGCCGATCTGAAGTCCTTTTACCGGCGCTGGTACGTGCCCAACAACGCCATCCTGGTGGTCGCCGGCGATATCACGGCGGAAAAACTGAAACCCCTGGCGGAGAAGACCTATGGCCGGATCCCCGCGGCCCCGGCGCGGCCCCGGGTGCGCCCCGGCGAGCCGCCGCACAAGGCCGCCCGCCGGGTGACGTTGAAGGACCCCCGCGTCCGCCAGCCTTCCTGGAGCCGCACGTTCCTCGCCCCCAGCTACACCGAAGGGGCGACGGAACAGGCATACGCGCTCCAGGTCCTGGCCGAGATCCTCGGCGGGGGCGCCACCAGTCCGCTGTACCGCTCCCTGGTCGTGGAGCAGAAACTGGCGGTGTCCGCCGGCGCCAGTTTCGACCCCGACCGGCTGGGTCCGGGCACCTTCGGGTTTTACGCCAGCCCCCGGCCCGGCGTTTCCATGGAGAAGCTGGAAACGGCCATGGAGGCGGAGCTGGCAAGGATCGTCGATAAAGGCGTCACCGGGAAGGAAGCACGGCGGGCCAAGGGGCGCCTGCAGGCCGAGGCCGTTTACGCCCGCGACTCCTTGAGCACCGGGGCGCGGGTCCTGGGCGGCGCGCTCGCCATCGGCCTCGCCGTGGAAGACGTGGAAAGCTGGCCCGAGCGCATCGGCGCGGTCACGGTCCCCGAGATCAACGCGGCGGCGCGCGATGTCCTTGGCCAGGCGGCTTCGGTGACCGCCCTGCTGCTGCCCCAGGACAAAGGTTAGGCATGGGCACGGGTGTCACCGGCGCGGGCGGGCGCTGGCTTCCGGGGGCCGCGGCGTTCCTGCTGGTCGGGGTTTTCACCCTGGTCCCGGCCCGGGCCATCGAGATCCAAAGGGTCGTCAGCCCGGGCGGGGTGGAAGCCTGGCTGGTGGAAGATCACACCAACCCCATCATCGCGGTGCGCTTCGCCTTCGAGGGCGGCGCCGCCCTCGACCCGGAAGGCCGGGAAGGCCTGGCCGGGATGGTGTCTTCGCTGATCGACGAGGGCGCCGGCGATCTCGACTCCCAGGCGTTCCAGCGGCGCCTCGAGGATCTGGCGGTGCGCCTCAGGTTCGACGCCGGGCGCGACACCTTTGGCGGACGCCTGAGGACCCTGACCCGGAACCGGGACGCCGCGTTCGATCTCCTGCGCCTGGCGTTGACGGCGCCCAGGTTCGACGACGAGCCCGTGGCCCGCATCCGCAACCAGATCCTGGCCCGCCTCAGAAGGGACCTGGAAGACCCCGGTACCATCGCCAGCCGGACGCTGTCGCGCGCCCTCTTTCCCGATCACCCCTACGGCCGTCCCGTGGACGGGACGCCGGAAAGCATTACCGCCATCACCACCGCCGGCCTCAAGCGGTTTGTCAGGCAGCGGCTGGCGCGCGCCAACCTGGTCATCGGCGTGGTCGGCGATATCACGCCCCAGGTCCTGGCCCGGCTTGTGGACTCGACGTTCGGCGGGCTGCCGGAGCGGCCGGCGGCGGGCCGCGTGGCGGAGACCAAACCGGCGGCGGGCAAGGAAACAATCGTCGTCACCAAGCCGGTGCCGCAAAGCGCCATCGTCTTCGGCCAGGAAGGGATCAAGCGCGACGATCCCGATTTCTACGCCGCCTATGTCATGAACCACGTGCTCGGCGGCGGCGGCTTCACGTCCAGGCTTTACGACCAGGTGCGCGAGAAGCGCGGCCTGGCCTATTCGGTCTACAGCAGCCTGTATCCGCTCGACCATGCCGCCCTGATCATCGGCGGCGCCGGCACCGCCAATGCCCGGGTGGCGGAAACGCTGAGCGTGGTGCGCGAGGAATGGCGGCGCCTGGCCGCCGGCGGAATGAGCGCCAAGGAACTGGCCGACGCCAAGACCTATCTCACCGGCTCTTTCCCGCTCCGCTTTACCTCCAGTGGGCGCATCGCCTCCATGCTGGTCGGCATGCAGCGCGACAACCTCGGCATCGACTACCTGGAGCGCCGCAATTCCTACATCGAGGCGGTGACGCTCGACGACGTGAACCGGGTCGCCCGGCGGCTTCTGCACGCGGACCGGCTGATCGTCGTCGTCGTCGGCAAGCCCGACGGGGTGACCAGCGTGCGGTGACCTTTCCCCCCCCTGCCCGGGGTGGTTGGGCCTCCCTTTGTCTGCTAGTCTCGACGCCGCTCCGAAACGCCGGGAAGACCGGACGGCACCGATGGCGTCTCTCAAAAGCTCGCCCGCCTGGAAGGCGCTCGAGGCCCACCACCGGGCGATGGCCGGCGTCCACATGCGGGACCTGTTCGCCGGGGACGGGGAGCGATTCGAGCGCTTCTCGCTCACCCAGGGCGAGGTGTTCCTCGATTATTCCAAGAACCGCATCACCGCCGAGACCATGGCGCTGTTGTTCGACCTCGCCCGCCAGGCCGACGTGGAGGGCTGGCGCGAGCGCATGTTCAGGGGCGACAGGATCAACTCCACAGAGGGGCGCGCCGTCCTGCACACGGCCCTGCGCAACCGCTCGGGCCCGCCGGTCTTCGTCGACGGCGAGGACGTCACGGCCAAGGTGGGCGCGGTGCTCGCGCACATGGGCACGTTCGCCGACGCGGTGCGCGACGGCGCGTGGACGGGAGTGACCGGGAAATCCGTCACCGACGTGGTCAACATCGGCATCGGCGGCTCCGACCTGGGGCCGGCGATGGTGGTCGAGGCGCTGACGCCCTATCACCGGCCGGGCCTTGGCGTCCACTTCGTCTCCAACGTCGACGGCAGCCATATGGCCGGGACCCTGAAGGGGCTCGACCCGGAGACCACGCTCTTCGTGGTCGCGTCGAAGACCTTCACCACCACCGAAACCCTGACCAACGCAAGGACGGCGCGCGCCTGGCTCACCGGCGCCCTGGGGGATGGGGCCGTGGCGCGGCACTTCGCCGCCCTGTCCGCCAACCGGGACGCGGTGGCGGCGTTCGGCATCGATCCGGCCAACATGTTCGAATTCTGGGACTGGGTGGGGGGGCGCTATTCCCTGTGGTCGGCCATCGGCCTGTCGATCGCCATCGCCGTCGGCATGGAGCGTTTCGAGGCCCTGCTGGCCGGCGCCCGCGCCATGGACGAACACTTCCTGGGCGCCGCCCTGGAAGCCAACATGCCGGTGATCCTGGCGCTGCTCGGCGTATGGAACACGGATTTCCTGGGCGCGGCGTGCCACGCCGTGCTGCCCTATGACCAGCACCTGCGCCGCCTGCCCGCCTACCTGCAGCAGGCCGACATGGAAAGCAACGGCAAGGGCGTCACCCGGGACGGGCGCGCCGTGGACTACGCCACCGGCCCGGTGGTCTTCGGCGAGCCCGGCACCAACGGCCAGCACGCGTTCTACCAGCTCCTCCACCAGGGGACCGGGCTGGTCGCCGCCGATTTCATCGCCGCCGCCGAAAGTCCCCATGCCGATGGCGACCATCACGCCATCCTGCTCGCCAACTTCTTCGCCCAGACCGAGGCCCTGATGAAGGGCCGGACCGAAGCCGAGGCCAGGGCCGAAATGGAGGCGGCGGGGATGGGCGGCGCGGAGGTCGACCGGCTGCTGCCCCACAAGGTGTTCCCGGGCAACCGGCCGACCAATTCCATCCTGGTGCGCCGGTTCGATCCCCATACCCTGGGCATGGTGCTGGCGCTGTACGAGCACAAGATCTTCGTCCAGGGGGTGATCTGGGAGATCAATTCCTTCGACCAGTGGGGCGTGGAGCTGGGCAAGCGGCTGGCCGACACGATCCTCGGGGAACTGCACGACCCAGGCCCGGCCGCCGGCCACGACTCCTCCACCAACGGCATGATAAACCATTACAAGGGCTTGAAAGCGAGGGCGCCATGAACATCCGCCTGCTGCCCGAATCGGTGGTCAACCGCATCGCCGCCGGCGAGGTGGTGGAACGGCCCGCGTCGGCGGTCAAGGAACTGGTGGAGAACAGCATCGATTCGGGCGCCACGCGCATCGACGTGGTGGTCAAGGACGGCGGCCGGGTCCTGATCTCGGTGGCCGACGACGGCGGCGGCATGACGGCGGAAGAGCTGGAACTGGCGGTGGAGCGCCACGCCACCTCCAAGCTGCCCGGGGACGATCTGTCGGCCATCGGCACCCTCGGGTTCCGCGGCGAGGCCCTGCCCTCCATCGGCGCCGTCAGCCGGCTTGCCATCACCAGCCGGTCGCCGGGGGCGGAGTCGGCGTGGACCATGGCCGTCGACGGCGGGCGCAAACGCGGGCCCCAGCCGGCGGCCCATCCGCCGGGCACCCGGGTCGAGGTGCGGGACCTCTTTTTCGCCACCCCGGCCAGGCTGAAGTTCCTGAAAACCGTGCGCACCGAACTGGGCCACGCGGTGGAGACCATCAACCGCCTGGGCATGGCCCATCCGGGGATCGGGTTCTCGTTAAGCGACGGGACCCGCAGCGTGATCAAGCTGGCCCCGGCCGGCGGCGATCTGTTCGCCGCCCGGCTCGACCGGCTGGGTGCCGTCATGGGCCGCGCGTTCGCCGCCAACGCCCTTGCCGTCAATGCCGAGCGCGAAGGGATCCGGCTCACCGGCCACATCGGGCTGCCGACGCTCAACCGGGGCAACGCCGCCATGCAGTTCCTGTTCGTCAACGGCCGGCCGGTGCGCGACAAGCTGCTCTTCGGGGCGGTGCGGGGGGCCTACCGGGATTTTTTGGCGTCCGACCGCTATCCGCTCGTCGCCCTGTTCCTGGAGCTTCCGGCGGCGTCCGTCGACGTCAACGTGCACCCGGCCAAGACGGAGGTGCGGTTTCGCGATGCCGGCCTCGTGCGCGGGCTCATCGTCGGCGCCCTCAAGCACGCCCTGGCCGCGGCCGGCCACCGCGCCTCCACTACGGTCGCCGCTGCCGCCCTGGGCGCGGCCCGTCCCGGCGGCGTCCCGCCGCCCTTAAGCGGCCACCGGCGCGGCCTGGCGGAAGCGGCGGCGGCCTTCCATACGCCTCTGCCCAACCTGGAGACGCCGCCCGCGGCGGCGCCGGGTGCGGCGTCGGGCGGGGCGGTGGAAGGCGGGGCGACGGATGCGCCCGGCGCCTATCCCCTCGGCGTGGCGCGGGCCCAGGTGCACGAGACCTATGTCATCGCGCAGACGGCCGACGGCATCGTCATCGTCGACCAGCACGCCGCCCACGAACGGCTGGTGCACGAGCGCATCAAGGCGGCCCTGGCGGCGGACGGGGTGGCCCGCCAGGGGCTGCTGATCCCCGAGGTCGTGGAGCTGGACGAGGCTGCGGCGGGGCGCCTCGCGGCGCGCGCCGGCGAGCTCGAGGAACTGGGGCTCGTGATCGAGCCCTTCGGCGCCGGCGCCGTGGTGGTGCGCGAGGTGCCGGCGCTGCTCGGCGATTCGGACGTGGCGGGGCTGGTCCGCGACCTGGCCCATGACCTGGCCGAGGCCGACGAGGCGCTGGCGCTGAAGGACCGCCTCGGCGACGTGTGCGCCACCATGGCCTGCCACGGCAGCGTGCGCGCCGGGCGCCGCCTGGACGGCGCCGAGATGAACGCGCTTCTGCGCGAGATGGAGGCGACGCCCCATTCCGGCCAGTGCAGCCACGGCCGGCCCACCTATGTGGAGCTCAAGCTGGCCGACATCGAGAAGCTGTTCGGCCGGCGGTAGGGTGGCTTCACCATCACGCCACCCGGGCACGCACCGTCATGAACGCCAATAAGAACCGTGTGCGGCCGTGCGCGGTTGCGCACTTCCCTTTGATGGGATAAGACACGGACCCTTGATGGGGCAGGACACGGAATACGGAGCGGGGACATGAGACAAGCGACAACCGGCGATACTGTCCGCGTGCATTATACAGGCACGCTTGGAAACGGAACCGAATTCGACAGTTCGGCCGAACGCGAGCCGATCGAAATAACAATCGGCAGCGGTCAGTTCTTCCCGGGATTTGAAAGCGCCCTCGTGGGTATGGCCGAGGGCGACACGAAGACGGTGACGTTGGAGCCGGAAAACGCCTTCGGATCGCGTGATCCACAACTCATTCACAACGTCGAGCGTGACCGCATACCGGCAGAGGTCAAACTGGAGGTCGGAGCCGTCCTTGAGGCGAGCGGCGACACCGGCGATCTGATCCGCCTGATGGTAGTCGATGTCAACGACACGGACGTGACCCTCGACGCCAACCATCCGCTAGCCGGCGAGGCTCTGACTTTCGAGTTTACGCTGGTTGAATTCGTCGGGACGACGCCGCCGGCGGCTCTGGTATAGCCGGAGTTCTTCCGTGCGGTTCGGCCATGCTATTGGGTCCGAATCGGCACGATCAGCAGGCGTTTCCCCAGGCATGCCCGCCGTTGGCAGAAGCGGACATTGACGACGAAGTGCCCGAAGGGCGGCTAACCGGCTGTGCCGCCGGCGCGCAGCCGCCACCATGTCAGGAGGGCGAAGAACGGGCCGCCCGCGGCGGCGCCGATCAGCAGGTAGGGGAACCAGCCGAGCCAGGCGGCGGGGCCGAAAAGGTAAAGAACGTCGTCGAAGTCGAATCCGAGGATGCCGGAATAGGCCTTGTTCCCCGTATCGTGCCGCTTCTCGAGACGCTCGGACAGGACCGAGGCGGCGGCGACCGAGGCGCCGGCGAGCGCGCCCATGGCGACCGCCCATCCGCCGAGATCGCCGTTTCCGAGGCCGACGCCGATGGCGAAAAAAAACAGCCCGTTGACGCCGACGTCGCAGTAGTAGTCGTAGAGATGGCCGGACGGGGATGATGTGCCGCCGAGGCGGGCGAGTTCGCCGTCCGCGCGGTCGAGAAAGCACGAGACGATCCACAGGATCCCGCCCCACAGGTCCCACGTCGGTCCGCCGACCATGAAGGCCGCGCATGCGGCAACGCCGGTGACCAGCCGGCCGGTGGTCAGGTGGTTGGGGGTGATCGGCCCGCCGACCAATGGCCGGACGGCGACACGCGCCAGCTTATGGGTCCACGAGGTGAAGGGCTGCGTGTACACGGTCGTCAGCCTTCACCGTTCTTGTCGCCATTGGACGCCGCGAGAAGGCGCCGGCCCTCGATCCCCTGCCAGGCGAGCATCGCCGGTACGCCGAGCACGAGCTCGCGGATGCGCTTGATCAGGGACACGGACAGGGCGGCTTCCGGGCTGAGGCCGAAGAGCACGCCGAGGAAAAGATATCCGCCTTCCTGGATACCCAGCGCGCCAGGTACCAGGAACGCCGCCGACCGGATGGCCTGGCCGAGGCTTTCGATGATCAGGGCCTCGCCGAAGGTGGTATCGGCACCGAGGAACACCAGGGTCAGCCACACCTCGACAGCGCCGAGGAGCCAGGACACCATGTGCCACAGGTTGGCCTCCACCATGGCCCGGCGATGGCGGTACAGTGCGAGGATGGTTTCGTGCAGATTGGCGAGCGAGCGCAGCGCCGGCCAGTCGAAGTGGGCGGCAAGCCGTTCGAGCAGGCGTTCGAGCAGCTTGAACAGACCCCAGCGCTGGGCAAGCAGGAAACCGGCTGCCGCCGGCACCGCCACGGCGAGCCCGATGAGAACCCAGTTCACCGCCTCGCCGCCGCCGTGAAGCAGCAACAGGCCGAGTCCGAGGACGGTGAAGACGATCTGGGTCAGGAACTCGAGCGTGAGATCGACAATCACCGAGGCGCCGGCGATGCGCGCGCGGGCGCCGTGGAACGAAAGGACGCGGGCCCCCACCACGTCGCCACCGATCTGGGCCACCGGCAGCAGGCCGTTGACCGCCTCGCGCACCAGGCGCGCCCACATGAATACAGCGACCCCGCCCTGCCAGGCCGACCCGGCCGCGGCGCGCCACGCGATGGCGGATGCCGCCATCGGCACGAGGTGAAACACGGTGACGGCGGCAATGCCCCAGCCGGCGGAGAACAGGACCCGGCCGAGCTCGGCAAAGCCCTGATAGGCGATCAGCACGACGATGAGCGCGAGGCCGGCGAGGGCGGCGAGCCCGCTGCCGACTTTCAGCGCCTGCCTGTTTCGCGATTTCGTCATCGCACCGCGGGCGCCGGCAGGTCGCCGAAGGACGTCCTCTCGATGCCGGGCCTGGTCACCGCGGCCGCGACCGCCCTGTCCGTCAGCGCCGCCAACTCGTCCGCGACACGATAGTGCCGTTCGGCGGGCTCCATCCCCTGCCAGGGCCGCGTCGCCGGATGACAGTAGATCTCGGACACGCCGTCGGGCAGGTTGGCGAGGAACCCGAGCAGCCGGTCGCGGTTCATCGTGCCGCTGTCGTTCATGCCGAAGACGTAGTCGTTGCACCGCAGACCGGCACGCCTGAGCCGCCGCTTGTGGGCGAGGACCAGGGGCCGCAGGCAGAAATCGTTGACCAGACGGCGCGCCAAGCCTTCGCGGACGGCGCGCCAGGAGGCGAGGAACGGCTCGTGGGGAAGGCGCACCGCGCCGAGCCCGTACTCCACCCCGATGCGGACGATCAGCCCCAGGACCGTTGGGTGCAAATGCATGTGGTTGTGGGCGTTGACGTGATCGAGCGTAAGGCCGGTCCGGCGGAAGCCCTCGAACTGGGCGCGAATCTCGGCCTCGAGTTGGCGCCGGACCGCCGGCTGGAAGAAGAACCGGAACCCCGCCCGCACCAGATGGGACGAGAACTTGCCATCGGAGTCGACCAGGTCGGGAACCTTCGGCGGCGGAAGAACCGGGCGGCCGCAGACGAGCACCAGATGCAGCCCGACCCTGAGCGACGGCAACGCCCTGGCACGGACGACGGCGTCGTCCGCCGCCCCGGCGCCGACCATCAGGCTGGCGGTGTTGAGCACCCCGTGCCGGTGCCCCTCTTCGATGGCCTCGTTGACGGGGACGGCCGCGCCGAAATCGTCGCCCGTAACGATCAGGCGCTTCAGGATTGGATCTCCCGGGCGTTGAGGAAATGCATGAACTCGACGCCTTCGCGCAGCCGGCGCTTCATCATGTCCCAGCTCTTGAGCATTTCCAACGTGATGTCGGCGATTTTCCCGGCCCGGAAATAGAAGCGCTTGTAAAAGCCCGCGACGGCCTCGAACATCTCCTCCTGGGACAGGTGCGGATAAGCGAGCGAGCTGATCTGGAAGCCCTCGCCCTGGACCAGCTCCCCGCCGTGGTTGACGAGCCAGCCGTTCTCCACCGCCTGGTCATAGAGGAAGGTTCCGGGATAAGGCGCGGCGAGCGAGACCTGAATGGTGTGCGGGTTGACCTCTTTGGCAAAGCATATGGTCTCTTCGATCGTCTCGCGGGTCTCCCCGGGCAGGCCGATGATGAACGTGCCGTGGATGGTAATGCCGAGCTTGTGGCAATCCTCGGCAAAGCGGCGGGCGACCTCGATCCGCATGCCCTTCTTGATGTTGTGCAGGATCTGCTGGTTTCCCGACTCGAAGCCGACGAGGAGAAGCCTGAGGCCGTTGTCCCGCATGACCTTCAGGGTCTCGTACGGCACGTTCGCCTTGGCGTTGCACGACCAGGTGACGCCCAGCTCACCGAGGCCGCGGGCGATCGTCTCGGCGCGCGGCCGGTCATCGGTGTAGGTATCGTCGTCGAAGAAGAACTCTTTGACCTGCGGGAACAGCTCCCTGGCCCGACCGATCTCCTCGATCACGTGCCCGGGGCTGCGCGTCCGGTATACGTGGCCGCCGACCGTCTGCGGCCAGAGGCAGAAGGTGCAACGGGATTTGCAGCCCCGTCCCGTGTACAGCGACATATAGGGGTGGAGCAGATAGCCGATGAAATAATCTTCCGGGACAAGGTCGCGTTTGTAGACGTCGGTGACGAAAGGCAGGCTGTCCATGTCGTGGAGGGTGGCCCGGTTGCGGTTGTGCACGACCCGGCCGTCGACCTTGTACGATATGCCGTCCACCTCCGGGAGCGGCCGGCCCTCGGCGATTTCCTTGATCGTAAAATCAAACTCGTTGCCGGCGACGAAATCGATCGAATCGGATGCGGCGACGGAGGCCCCCGGCGACACGGCGACATGGGCGCCGACGAAGCCCACCAGCAACTTCGGGTTTTCGGCCTTGAGCGCCTCCGCGACCCTGACGTCGGAGTGGAAGGACGGCGTGCTGGTATGCAGGATCGCCAGCTCATAGTCGCCGGCCATGGGCCTTACGTCGTCCAGCGACAGGTCCCGGGCGGGCGCGTCGACCAGCCGGCTGCCGGGCACCAGGGCGGCGGGTTGAGCCAGCCACGTCGGGTACCAGAAAGAGCGGATCTCGCGCTTGGCCTGGTACCGCGAACCGGCGCCCCCGTCAAATCCGTCAAAAGACGGAGGATTGAGAAACAGCGTTTTCATCATCCCAGAAATTATCCTCTGGCCACCAGCAGGCCTTCACTGTTGACGGAAAACGCCTGGCCCCGCCACACGACGTTGCGGCCGAGCAGTCCGGTCGCCCACACCAGCAAACTGAGTATATCACGTATCGGCACCAGCCAGGGAGATGGTCCCTTGGACACTTTCAATACCCGGCGCGCGATGAAGTGCAAACCGACCCGCAGCAGCACCGCGAAGGCGACGAAGCCCAATTCGAAAATGTCCGTGTTGACCGTCAGTTCGTCGAGAAGCCCCGCGACAATCGCCAGCGGTATCGAATACATGATGAACGAGAAGGCATAACCGACCGGTTGAACCGTGCGAATGGTCCTCGCCCAGCGCAGTTCGCGCAGGAAAAGAGACTTGAAACTGCTCTCCATGACCACGTTCTCGACCACATAGGACGAGAGGTGGACCCGATAGCCTTGCTGGGTAATCAACATTCCCAGCATATAATCGTCCGCCAGATAGGGCCCCAGCCGTTCGAAGCCGCCGATGCTTTCGAACACGTCGCGCCGCACCGCCATCGTCGCACCGAAGCAGAAGGCAATCTTTTGAAGGCGGACGGCGACGAGAACGGAGGGCAAAAACCACTCGTTGATGAACATGCTGCCGAGGATGGACGGCAGGCCCCCGGCGGAGGTCCCTTTGTAAAGGCAGGTCACGCCGCCGACCCCGGGATCCTGAAACGGCGCCACGACGCTCGACAGATAATTCGGCGTCACCCGCATATCGCTGTCGAGAATGACCAGGATGGAATGCTTGGCGCGCGGGTACATATTCCTCAAATTGCTGACTTTCAGGTTCGCTCCCGATATCCGCTCGTCGACGACGAGCGCAATATCCAGATCCGGAAACTCGCGGATTATGCGCCTGATAATGTCAGTCGCGGGATCGTGGGTGTCCTGAACGCCAAAGAGCAGTTGGTATTCGGGATAGTCCTGGCAACAGATGGAACGAAGATTCTGATACAGGCCGATGCGCAGCCCGCAAATCGGCAGCAGAACGGTCACCGGCAATTCGCTCGCTTTATGGTAATCGGAATGCCGTCCGAACGTACCGATGCGCCACATGGCAAACAGCACATACGCGGTTGATGCGAGATCAAGCGTCACCACGATGATCAAAGCAATATAGAGAGGATCGAGGAGCATTAAGCGGGTGCTTCGATGTCAATTATAGCCGGTTCGCCAATCTCATGGTCTGTCGCCGGCCGTCAATCGATGAGGAGGCACCAAGAGATGAGGAGGCGTCAAGATAGGTGATCGGCATTAGCCGGTCAATCAAGTCGATCGCCGGTCCTGTGCCCGCGGGTTTCGGACCGGGAAGACAGGCTTTTTCCAACCTGGCGCTCTTGCACGTTTCGCGTGCAACGTCGCCGCATCATGGCCATCCCGGCCGGAATTTGCCCTGAGATTTGATGCACGCCGCTGCCTCCTTAGCGCCCTGGCGGTGCCGTGCCTTCGGGTCTCCACCGCAGGAACACCACCCGCGCCGGGCCATACGTGCGTTCGTCCACGGCCTCGAACCCGTGCGGCGGGGCGAAGGCCTCCCGCGCCGCCACCTCGACCACGCACACCGCGCCCGGGGCGATCCAGCCCCGGGCCGCCAGGCCCTCGAGGGCGGCGGCGGCGAGGCCCGCGCCATAGGGCGGGTCGAGGAAGGCGAGCGCGCACGGGGCGTGGGCGGCGAGCGGCGGCGGCGGCAGGCGGGTCGCGTCCAGTGTCAGCAGGGTCACGGCGCCGCGTTCGCCGACGGCGTCCGCGTTGCCGCGCACCGAGCCCATGGCCGCGCCGTCGTCGTCGATGAAGGTGGCATGGGCCGCGCCCCGCGACAGGGCCTCCAGGCCGAGCGCCCCGGTGCCGGCGAAGACGTCGACGACGGAGGCGCCGTCGAGCCGGAAATCCTCCATCCCGTGGGCGAGGATGTTGAAGATGGCCTCGCGCGCCCGGTCCGCCGTGGGGCGCAGGTCCCGCCCGCCGGGCGCCCTTAGGCGGCGGCCCCGGTGCCTGCCGCCGACGATCCTCATCGCCCGCCCGCGACCCCGGCGAGCCGACCGACCTGCTCGCGCAGCACCTTGGCCGGCACCTCGACCGTCGTGCCGCGCCTCAGTTTTCCCAGCTGGAAGGGGCCGTAGGCGACGCGGATCAGGCGGTTCACCCTCAGGCCCAGGTGTTCCATGACCTTGCGCACCTCGCGGTTCCTGCCTTCCGTGAGCGACACGGTCAGCCAGGCGTTGCCGCCGCGCCGGCTGTCCAGGCGGGCGCGGATGGGGCCGTAGGCGACGCCGCCGACCCTGAGGCCCTTTTGCAGCGCCGGCAGCCTCGCCTCGTCCACCGGCCCGAACACCCTGACCCGGTAGCGCCGCACCCAGCCGGTCGCCGGCAGTTCCAGGGTACGCGCCAGCCCCCCGTCGTTGGTGAGCAGCAACAGGCCCTCGGACGTGATGTCCAGGCGTCCCACCGAAACCACCCGGGGCAACGTGTCGGGCAGGCGCTCGAACACCGTCGGCCGTCCCTGGGGGTCCCGGTGGCTGGTGATCAGCCCGGCCGGCTTGTGATAGCGCCACAGGCGCGCCGGCGCCCGCGCCGGCAGGGGCCGGCCGTCGACGGTAACGCGCGCCCCGGCGGCGACGGCGACGGCGGGCGAGTCCAGCGTTTTGCCGTCCACGGCCACCCTTCCCGCCGCGATCCAGCGTTCGGCCTCGCGCCGCGAGCACAGGCCCGCCCGCGCCAGCACCTTGGCGATGCGCTCGCCCTTTCCGGTGCCCGCCGCGCCGGCCCGTTGCCGCCGGCCGCGTACCTTAGCCCCGCTCATGGAGACGTGCGGGCGGCCTCGATGAAGGCTTCGAAAATGCGCCCGTCCCCGTCGCTGATGGCGAACTCGGGATGCCACTGCACGCCCAGGCAGAAGGGTTCCTGCGGCGCCTCGATGCCCTCGATGACGCCGTCCGGCGCCACCGCGTTGATCACCACGCCGTCGGGCTCGTCTTTGGCCGCCTGGTGGTGGGCGCTGTTCACCGCCAGCCGGGTGACGCCGACGATGCGGTGGAGCAGCGTGCCTTTGCGCACGTCGACCTGGTGGCCGGCCTCGTCGCGGGGGTTCGGCTGTTCGTGGGCCAGCGCGCCCGTGACCTCGTCGGGGATGTGCTGGATCAAGGCGCCGCCCAGCACCACGTGCAGGAGCTGCTGGCCGCCGCAGATGCCGAGCACCGGCATGTGGCGCCTCAGCGCGCCGCGCACGGCGGCGATCTCGAAGGCCGTGCGCTTGTCCTTGGTCTTGACCGTCGGGTGGCGTTCGCCGGCGCCGAAGAGGGCGGGATCGACGTCGAAGTCGCCGCCGGTCAGCACCAGCCCATGGACGGAGTCGAGGTAGGTCTCGGCCAGGTCCGGCTCGTGGGGCAGGACCACCGGCAGGCCGCCGGCGCGGATCACCGCGTGGCAGTAGTTCTCGCGCAGCGCATACCACGGAAACTTGGAGTACGCGCCTTTCGATTCGATGTCCGCGGTGATGCCGATGACCGGGGCGCCCATGGGCCGCACTCTAGGGCGGGCGCGGAGCCGACGCAATTGGAACAAGGCCGGCCCGCGCTCCTCTGCGGTCCTCCGCGTCCTCCGCGTTAAATTTGAAAACGCCGGGGCCGGCTTGACGGGCCTTGGGCCGGAACGCCATGGTGCGGCCATGGGCAAGGGAAAGCCGTCGTTCATGGAGCGCGCGATCGAGGAAGCCGAAGCGGCGGTCAAACGCGGCGAGGTGCCCGTCGGCGCGGTGGTCGTCGACGGCGCATCGGGCAAGGTGCTGGCGGCGGCCGCCAACCGCACCGGGGAACTGAGCGACCCCACGGCCCATGCCGAGATGGTGGTCATCCGCGAGGCCGCCGCCGGCCTCGGCGCCCCCCGGCTCGACGGCTGCGACCTCTACGTGACGCTGGAGCCGTGCGCCATGTGCGCCGCCGCCATATCCTTCGCCCGCGTCCGCCGGCTCTATTTCGGCGCCTACGACCCCAAGGGCGGCGGCGTCGAGCACGGCGCCCGCGTCTTCGAACAATCCACGTGCCACCACAAGCCCGAGGTCTTCGGCGGCATCGAGGAGAGACGGTGCGGGGC
>JBHHXI010000020.1:0-28540 GCA_046756945.1 Rhodospirillales bacterium | reverse complement strand
GATTGATCACGCCCCGTGTTACAGTGGGCAGGGTTAAAAAGCGGTTAAGCGCCCCGGATGAGGGACGCCACCCCTTCCTTCCCGCGGCCGGTGCCGGGCGGCCTTGTATCCCGCTCCATGCCGGCGGCGGCCAGCCGGCGGGCGCCACTTCACAGGTGCCTCCGCCACCGGCGACGGCGGCGGCGGCGGGCGGCGCAATCGAGAATGCGTTGCAATTTCATTTTTGATGGGTTACGGTGCGGTATGGAAGTTGTTGAGATTAAGTCTCAGTTGCAGAAATTGGAAAAGAGAAGAACCCGGAAAATGATGAGCAAAACAACCGTTGCGGTGCTTGCGGCCGTCGTCGGCCTGTCCATCCTGCCTTCGCCCGCCGGCGCGGGGGGCGGCCACGTCAATCTGTATTCCTACCGCCAGCCATTCTTGATGAAGCCCCTGCTCGACGCCTTCACCCGCAAGACCGGGATCACGGTGAGCATGGTGTACGCCAAGACGGGGATGCTCGAGCGCCTCAAGGCCGAGGGCCGCAACAGCCCGGCCGACGCCGTGCTCACCGTCGACATCGGGCGCCTCACCGATCTGGTGCGGGCGGGACTGGTGCAGCCCGTCGCCTCGCCGGCGCTGAGCGCCAACATCCCGCCCCAGTACCGCCATCCCGACGGCCTGTGGTTCGGGCTCACCACCCGCGCCCGGGTCATCTACGCCGACAAGACCCGGGTCAAGCCGGGCGAGGTGAGCACCTACGAGGACCTGGCCGATCCCCGCTTCAAGGGGCGGGTGTGCACGCGCTCGGGAAAGCACGCCTACAACATCTCGCTTGTCGCCGCGTTCATCGCCGCCAAGGGGGAGAAGGCCGCCGAGGCGTGGGCGCGCGGGGTGAAGGCCAACCTGGCGCGCCGCCCCCAGGGTAACGACCGCGCCCAGGTCCGGGCGATCAAGGAAGGCGAGTGCGATGTGGCGCTGGGCAACAGCTATTACATGGGCAAGATGGCGACCAACGGCAAAAAGCCCGAGCAGAAGGCGTGGGCCGCGGCCGTTACCATCATCTTTCCCAACCAGCCGCGGGCCGGGCTGCCGGACGGCAGCGCCCTTGGCCGCGGCACCCACGTCAACCTCAGCGGCGCCGCGGTGACGAAAAGCGCCAAGAACCGGGACAATGCCATCCGGCTGCTCGAATTCCTGAGCGGCGACTTCGCCCAGCGCATCTACGCCGCGCAGAACTTCGAATATCCGGTGAAGCCCGGTGTCCCGCTGAACCCCCTGGTCGCCTCCTGGGGCACCTTCAAGGCGGACACCGTCAACCTGACCGAAGTGGCGAAATACCGGGCCGCCGCCGCGAAAATCATGGACAGGGTGGCCTTCGATCATTAAGAGCCCCCCGGGGGTCGCGGGGGCGTCCCCCGCATTTCCAATGACCGGGGGGACACCCCCGGGCGCCCGGGCGGAAGGATAAGGAGCGGACGCGGTTTGGCTTCGGTCGGGACACGGGTTGGCGCCGCCGGGACGTTCCGGCGCATCGACGGCTGGACGGTGGGCACGGTTCTGATCGCCCTTGCGGCGTCGATCCCCATTATCGCCGTGATCGGGCTGGCCTTGACACCGGGCGAAAGCGTGTGGGGGCACCTGGCGTCCACCGTGCTGCCGTTGTACATCCGCACCACGTTATTGCTCATGGCCGGTGTCGGCCTCGGCACCCTGGTCATCGGCGCCGGCACCGCGTGGCTGGTGACCATGTGCCGCTTCCCCGGCCGCCACATCTTCGAGTGGGCGCTGCTTCTGCCCATGGCCATCCCGGCCTATGTCGTCGCGTACGTCTACACCGATCTTCTCGAGTACGCCGGCCCCGTGCAGGAGGCCTTGCGCGCGTCGTTCGGATGGACCACCAAGGGCGCTTACTGGTTCCCGGAAATCCGCTCGCTGGGGGGCGCCATCGCCGTCATGACGCTGGCGTTCTACCCCTACGTCTACCTTCTGTCGCGGGCCGCCTTCCTGGAACAGTCCGTATGCGTCCTCGAGGTCAGCCGCACCCTTGGCTACGGCCCCTGGCGCAGCGCCTTCCGCATCGCCCTGCCCCTGGCCCGGCCGGCCCTGGTGATCGGGCTCAGCCTGGTGCTGATGGAGACCCTGAACGACTTCGGCACGGTGGACTATTTCGCCGTCGCCACCTTCACCGCCGGCATCTTCGACGTGTGGCTGAACATGAACAGCGTGTCGGGCGCCGCACAGTTGGCCTCGGTGCTGCTGCTGTTCGTGCTCGTGCTCGTCTACCTCGAGCGCCGCGGCCGGCGCGGCCGGCGCTATCACCACACGTCGGGCAGGTACCGGGCGCTCCCGGGCTATCCCTTGCGCGGCGCGTCCGCGGCGCTGGCGCCCCTGGCCTGCCTGGCCCCGGTCGTCCTTGGCTTCGCCGTCCCCGCGGCGGTGCTCGGGCGTTATGCCCTGACCCACTACGCCGACACCCTGGAAGCCAATTTCCTCGCCTACACCGCCAACAGTCTCGGGCTGTCGTCGATGGCCGCCGTGATCACGGTGACGGTGGGGACCTTCATGGCCTACGGGGCGCGGCTGCGCGGCGGACCGGTGGTGTCGGCGGCGACCCGCTTCGCCAGCCTCGGTTACGCGGTGCCCGGCGCCGTGCTCGCCCTCGGCGTCGTCCTGCCCACGGCCTGGCTCGACAACACGGTGGACGCCATCCTGGACGCCGTCTTCGGCATCTCCACCGGGCTTCTTCTCAGTGGCTCCGTCTTTGTCATCGTGCTCGGCTATGTGGTGCGCTTCCTGGCGCTTTCGTTCGGCACCATCGAGGCGAGCCTGGCCAAGGTGACCGCCAGCATGGACGGCGCCGCCCGTACGCTGGGCGCCGGACCCGCGGCCACGCTGCGCCGCGTGCACCTGCCGGTCATGCGCGGCAGCGTGTTGACGGCGGCGATCCTGGTCTTCGTCGACTGCATGAAGGAACTGCCGATGACGGTGATCCTCAGGCCGTTCGATTTTCACACCCTGGCCACCTTCGTCCATCAGTATGCGTCCGACGAGCTTCTCGCGGAAAGCTCCCTGGCGGCGCTCACGATCGTCGCTTCGGGCATCCTGCCGGTGGTCCTGTTGAGCCGCACGATCGGACGCTCGCGCCCCGGCCACACCGGCGCCCCCGGCGGCACGGGGGCAACGCCGTGAACGGGCTCGGCCTCACCGGCATTACCCACGCCTACGACGGCCGCGCCGTGGTCCTCGACGCCTCGCTCGACGCCCCGGCGGGAAAGCTGACCTGCCTGCTGGGCCCGTCGGGTTGCGGCAAGACGACCCTGCTGAGGATCGCCGCCGGGCTGGAGATCCTGCAGCACGGCCGGGTCGCCATCGGCGAGCGTGTCCTTGCCGAGGGCGATGGGCGCCACCACGTGCCGCCGGAAGAGCGGGGCATCGGCCTGATGTTCCAGGACCACGCCCTGTTTCCCCATCTGACCGTGTTCGAGAACATCACCTTTGGCCTGTCGGACCCCCCGCCCGGGCGGCTGCAATGGGCGCGCGAGGCCCTGGCCGGCGCCGGCATGGACGGTTTCGCCGACGCCTATCCCCATACCCTGTCGGGCGGCCAGCAGCAGCGCGTCGCCCTGCTCCGCGCCCTGGCGCCGGAGCCCCGGGTACTGTTGCTGGACGAGCCCTTCTCCGACCTGGACGTGAACCTGCGCCTCCAGGTCCGCGAGGAAACCCTCGGCCTGCTCAAGGAGACCGGCGTCACCACCCTGATGGTCACCCACAACCCCGAAGAGGCCATGTTCATGGCCGATCACATCGCGGTCATGAACGAGGGCCGGATCATCCAGGCCGGCGCCCCGGTGGAAATCTATTTCCAGCCGACGGATCGGTTCGTCGCCGCCCTCTTCGGCCAGGTCAACGAGTTCGCCGCCGTGGTCGAAGGCGGGCGCGTGCAAACGCCGGTAGGCGCCGTCGCGGCGCCCGGCCTGCGGGATGGCCGGCAGGCGCATGTTCTTATCCGCGCCGAGGGGCTGCGCCTGAGCCTGGCCGGCGCCGACGGCGCCCGGCCCCGGAACCCCGACCCGGCGCCGGACATGCAGGCCACCCAGGCGCGGGTCATCTCCGCCCACCTGCTCGGCCGCTCCAGCCACCTCCACCTGGGCGCCGTCGCGCCCGACGGCAGCGAAATCGTGCTGCACGCCCACGCCTTCGGCACCTTCCTGCCGGAGGCCGGCACCTTGGTCTCGGTGTCCGTGGACGAGAAACAGATCTTCGTCTTCGCCGACGACTGAGGGTTTCCGGGCCGGCGGCGGCGCTTTTCACCGCCGGCCGCGGCCCCCGGCAATTCCTGCCCGGTCCCGCGCCGGCCGCGGGGGTGTCCCTTGCCCACCGCGCCAACCGAACGTTTTGCAAAATCAAGGTATTGGAGGGACCCCGCCGTTGGCATCCTTCTTGCACCTCAAGACGTCCGGGATGTCCGGGATCCATGTCCGGACCCACGCCGCGGAGTCAGACCATGCCCGTATACGGCGCCTTTGCCAACAGCACCCTTGCCATGCTGAGCCAGACCCATGCCCTTGCCACCATCGGCAACAACATCGCCAACCTGAGCACGGGCGGCTTCAAGGCGACGGACACGCGTTTTTCGACCGTTCTCAGCGACTCGCTGTTCAATCAGTCCGACCTTGGCGGGGCCACGCCGAAGGATATCAACCGCATCGACCAGCAGGGCACGGTGGTGTCCAGTTCCAGCTCCCTGGACGTGTCCATCAACGGGCAGGGCTTTTTCATCCTCAACACCAAGCTCGATGGCACCGGCGATACGCTGTACACCCGCGATGGCGGATTCTCCATGACCACGGGCCCCGACACCACGGCGACCGCCGACGACGGCAGCACCATCACCGTCAAGGAAGGCTACCTGGTGGACAAGAACGGGTACTTCGTCCAGGGCTGGAAGCCCGCCGCCGACGGCACCTTTGCCAACTCCGGCACCCTGTCGGCGCTGCGCGTCGACCAGTTCGCCTTCACCGCCGCCGGCCAGCCGACGACGACGGCTACGCTCGGCCTCAACCTGCCGGCCACGGCCAATGTCGGCAGTGTGGACGTGTTTACCATCGAGGTCATCGATTCCAACTTCACCGCCCAGACCGCGGACCTGAACTTCACCAAGGGCAGCACCGTCAACACATGGACCATTACGGCCTCGACGCCGCAAACGCCGGGGGCCCAGGTCGATACCGTGACCATCGGCGCGACCACCATCGAGGCCGGCGATACCTACACCGTCACCGTCAACGGCAATGCCGTCGTCTACACGACGACCGGGCTGGAGCCCGGCGGGCTGTCGGGAATCCGCAACGCGTTGGTCGCGGCCATCAACGCCGACTCCACCGTCAGCGCCATCGTCACCGCCGCGACCGGCGGAGCGGCCGGAGACCTCACCCTGACCGCGGACGTCGCCGGCACCGCATTTACCGCCACGGCGGCGACCGGCAACGAAGGCACCCCGGACAACACGGCCATCATCACCACCACCACCGCGAACATCCCCAACACGACGACGTCGGCGCCGGTGACCCTCACCTTTGGCGGCAACGGCCAGTTGACCAGCCCCACGACCCCGGTCACCCTGGCCCTCACTTGGCCCGCCGTACCGCCCAATGCCCAGGGAACGGCGTCGGTGGCGCTGGACCTCAGCAATCTCACCCAGTTCGCCGGACCCTTCCTGCCCGTCAATTACAGCAAGAACGGGTTCGCCGCCTCCGAAATGCGGAGCTTCAACTTCGACATCAGCGGCCATGTCGTGGGCACCTTCGCCGACGGGTCGTTCCGCAACATCTACAAAATGCCCCTCGGGCTGTTCTCCAACCCCAACGCCCTCGAGCGGCGCAACGGCAACACCTTCGCCCTCACCGCCGAGTCCGGCACGGCGCGGGTGGCCGCCGCCAGCGTCGGCGGCTTCGCGCTCTTCACACCCAATACCCACGAGCTTTCGAACGTCGACCTGACCGAGCAGTTCAGCAAGCTGATCCAGACCCAGCACGCCTACAACTCCGCGGCCACCGTTTTCAAGACCGTCGACGAACTTATGATCACGGCCCGCGACCTGAAGCGGTAGCTAGGCCGCCGCCAGCACCCCCCACCTCTCCCCTCCCTCCCCCTGGCGGCGGCCGACGCTTCGAAAGGCGGCCCGGGGCCGCGCGCCGACCGGTGGGGCGCTGAACCGGCAATATCTGCCCCTTTTCTTGCCGCCCATGGCCTCCGAACCCCGCCCGGGGACTCGGTTTTTGTAAAAAATCCTTTGTTTTCAAGGCGGTATTCTTTACGCGTCCTTGGCACGCAATTCGCAAGACCCGTGCACACCGAATGTTCGGTGCGGCGCTCAAACGGTTTGACGTGGACAACGAAAATGATCGAAACGGGAAACACCACAGTGACTCCGTCCATGAAGAAGGCCTTCCTGCAGGTCGTCGCCACCGCCCTGCTCAGCCTGCTGCTCGCGGCCGCCGTCCTTGGTGCGGCCAACGCATCGTCCAGGATCAAGGACATCGTGCAGTTCGAGGGCGTGCGGGAAAACATGCTCGTCGGCTATGGCCTGGTCGTCGGCCTGAACGGCACCGGCGACACCCTCGTGGACGGGCAATTCACCAAGCAGAGCCTGAAGGCGATGCTCAACCGGCTGGGCGTCAAGCCTACCGACGCCGGGCTCGATTCGAAGAACGTGGCGGCCGTGATGGTGACCAGTGTGCTGCCGCCTTTCGCCCGGCAGGGCAGCCGCATCGACGTCACCGTCAGTGCCCTTGGCGACGCCAAGAGCCTGCTCGGCGGCACCCTGCTGGTGACGCCGGTACTCGGCGCCGACGGCGAGGTGTACGCCGTCGCCCAGGGCCAGCTGGCGGTCGGCGGATTCTCTGCCTCGGGCGCCGCGGAGAACGTCGTCAAGGGCGTCCCCACCAGCGCCCGCATCGCCAGCGGCGCCATCGTCGAGCGCGAGGTCGGCTTTGCAATGGCCAACATGGAATCGGTGACGCTCAGCCTGCGCAACCCCGATTTCACCACCGCCCGGCGCGTCGCCCAGGCGATCAACGCCTTCCTCGGCACCGCCGCCGCGCGCCCCAGCGACCCCACCACCGTGCACGTCGAGGTGCCCGACAGCTACCGGGGCAACGTCGTCAACCTGCTCACCGACCTCGAGCAGCTGCGCGTCGAGCCGGACCAGTTGGCCCGCGTGATCATCGACGAGCAGTCCGGCGTCATCGTCATGGGCGAGAACGTGCGCATCAGCACCGTCGCCATCGCCCAGGGCAGTCTCACCATCCGCATTACCGAGACGGCGCAGGTCTCGCAACCCGGCCCCTTCGCCGAGGTCGGCACGACCACCACGGTGCCGCGCACCGATATCGCCGTCACCGAAGGCGAAGAGCGCAGGCTCGGCGTGGTGAGCGCCGGCGTCACCATCCAGGAACTGGTCAATGGCCTCAACGCCCTCGGCATCGGCCCCCGCGACATGATCACCATCCTTCAGGCGGTCAAGGCGGCGGGCGCCCTGCAGGCCGAGATCCAGGTGATGTAATGGCCGAGGGCGTCCTTACCCTGCAGGCCGAGACGGCGCTGCTCAACGCCAAAACGCTCCCGCGCGTCGGCCGCACCGGCGACATCCGGCAGGCGCGCCGCGTCGCCGAGGAGTACGAGGCCGTCTTCCTGAGCCAGGTCCTGAAGCCCATGTTCGCCACCGTGCGCACCGACGGGCCCTTCGGCGGCGGGCTCAGCGAGGACATGTGGCGGTCCCTGCAGGTGGACGAATTCGGCAAGGCCATCGCGCGATCCGGCGGCATCGGCATCGCCGACGCCGTCCTTAGTCAGATCCTCAAAATGCAAGAAGGCAAATAACCATGGACGCGACAAAACGAATCAACGATCTGATCGCCATCACCGGGCACCTGGTCGAACTGATGACGCAGGAGAACGCGGCGCTGCGCGACAAGCGGCACGACGACGTCGCACTGCTGTTGGAGAAGAAGGTCAGCCTCGGCGGGGCCTATGAGAGCCGCGTCCAGGGACTGGTCGAGAAGCCGGACTCCCTGGCCCAGGTGGACGAGGCTTTGCGCCGACAACTGCGCGGCCTGGGCGAGACGATGCACGGGCTGATGGAAGAGAACGCGCGCCTCCTGAAGGTGGCCATCGAGGCCGGCCGGCGCGTCGTCGAATCGGTATCCGAAGCGGTCAAGTCCAGCCAGCCCGGCCCCGGCACCTATTCCGCGAACGGCGCCGTGGGCACGCCCCGGAACGGCGCCGCACCCCGCAATCTCTCCATATCCGTCGACCAGTCCCTGTAATACCTGAGGAAAACAGACCACCATGGCCGGTTCCCTCACGCTCGCGCTGCGCACCGCCCAGAGCGGCCTGCTGGTCAACCAGTCGGCCCTGAATGCGGTCGCCAACAACATCGCCAACGTCAATTCGGAGGGCTATTCCCGAAAAATCGTCAACACCGAGAGCCGGGTCGTCAACGGTGCCGGCACCGGCGTCCAGCTCTCCGCCCTCACCCGCCAGATCGACGAGGGGCTGCTCAAGAGCCTGCGCCTAGAGGTGAGCAGCCTGAACGCGTTGAGCGTCCAGGCGAGCTCGTTCGAGCGCATGCAGGAACTGTTCGGCAGCCCCGCCGACAACTCCTCCATCAGCCACGTCCTGGGGGAATTGACGAACGCCCTGGAAACCCTTGCCGTCTCCCCCGACAAGACCCTGGAGCAAAGCGAACTGGTGCGCCGGGCCAAGGAGATGTCGCTCAAGTTCCAGTTGATGAGCACGACGATCCAGGAGCTGCGCCAGCAGGCGGACCAGGGAATCGCCGATGCGGTCACCGAGGCCAACAAGCTGATCGCCAGTATCGGCGACCTCAACGACAAGCTCATCCGCAATTCCGCCGTCAACCTCGACGTCACCGACCTCAGCGACCAGCGCGACCAGGCCCTGGACAAGCTGGCCGGGCTCATCGATATCCGCTACTTCCGCCGCACCGACGGCGACCTGGTCGTCTTCACCGCCGGCGGCAGGACCCTGGTCGACAACGTGCCCGCCACGCTCACCCACGCCGCCGCCAGCACCGTGTCGGCCACCACCACCCATGCCGAGGGCGACTTCGCCGGCCTTTACGTCGGTACCGCCATCCCGGGCAACGACATCACCACCGAGATCCGCTCGGGAGAGCTGAAGGGGCTGATCGATCTGCGCGACGACGTGCTCGCCAACCTGCAGAGCGAGATCGACGAGCTGGCGGCCGAACTCAGGGACGTGTTCAACCAGATTCACAACCGCGGCGTCCCCTTCCCCGGCATGCAGTCGATGACCGGAACACGCATCTTCGTCGCCCCCACGACCCAGACCATGACGCTCGACCCCGGCACCGGCGCCGACGACGTCACCATCGCCCTGTTCAACAGCAGCGGCGATCAGCAGGCGGCCACGACCCTGAACACGATCATGGTGTCAGCCACCTTCGGCACCGGCGCGCAGGCCAGCTTCGGCGCCTGGACGATCACGGAAGTGGCGGCCACCATCGAGGACTGGCTGCAGGCCAACGGCGCCGCCGCGGCCACCGCCACCGTGAACACGGCCGGGAAACTCGACATCGCCCTCAACGCCCCCACCCTCAATCTGGCGTTCCGGGACGAAACCGCCACCGCCAACGGCAGCACCGCGGCCGACGTCCGGATCGGCTTCGATTCGGGCGGCGTCGTCGGCATCGACGAAACCGTGAGCGGCTTTTCCAATTTCTTCGGACTGAACGACTTCTTCGTCGACGGGCTGGTCGACAACATTCACGAATCGAACGTGATGGCGAGCACCTTCACCTCCACCGCGGCGACGCTCAGGTTCAACGACAGCACCGGCCTGTTGACGGGCAGCCCGCTCTCCATCGCCGCCGGCAGCAGCCTGAAAACCATCGCCACCCAGATCACCAACGCGATTACCAACGTGACGGCGACCGTGGTTCCCGATGGCTCCGGGTCCCGGCTGCGCATCGCCCACGACAGCGGGGTAAGCCTGGTCATCACCCAGGACACGGGCGTACCCGACACCCTGCTCACCGATCTGGGCATGCATTCGGCCGACGTCCGCGTCGCCTCCGCCATCGCCGTGCGCAGCGACATTGTCACCACGCCGGCGAATATCTCGCGCGGCGCCGTGCAGTGGAACGCGGCGCTAGGCGCCGCCGGGGAATATTTCACCAGCGTCGGCGACAACGCCACGGTCAAGGCCCTGGCCGAGCAGATGACCAAGACCAACGCCTTCGACACCGCGGGCGGTCTGGCCAGCGCCAACGCCACCTTCGACGCCCACGCGGCGGCCATCCTGTCGCGCAACGCCAGCCTGGCCGAGACCAACAAGGTCGATCTCGACTTCCAGCAGTCCCTCACCGACAGCCTGCAACTCAAGTCCGACACCATCCGCGGCGTCAACCTGGACGAAGAGCTGTCCCAGCTGGTCGTGTTCGAGCAGGCCTTTTCCGCCGCCGCGCGGATCCTGAGCACCATCCAGTCCATGTTCGACGCCCTGGAGCGGGCGATCTAGCCATGACCCGCATTGCCAGCCTCGCCGCCAACAACCAGCTCGTCCAGTTGCTGCTGCGCACCCAGAGCAGGCTGCAGGACAGGGAGGTCCAGGTCGCCAGCGAGAAGATTTCCCCGGATTACAAGGGCATCGCCTTGGATTCCGAGCGCCTGGTCAACCTGGAAAACACCCGCGATGCCCTCAGCCGCTATGTCGACAACAACACGATCGCCGGGGTCCGTCTGGATACCGCGGAAACCACCATCGAGGCGATCCGCCAGACGATCGGCGACTTCAAAGGCCAGCTCTCCAGTTTCCACCAGTTCGACGCCAACGGCGAGGTCGAGGTCAAGGACATCCAGGACGCCGCCTTCCGGGCGCTCAAGGCGGTGGAGGGGTTCCTCAACACCGAGGCGGACGGCCGCTTTCTGTTCTCGGGCGCCCGCGTGAACACCCAGCCGGTCGACCTCGGGCTCACCGATCTGGCCGCCTTCCAGGCCAAGTACGACGGCACAATGGTTGCCTATCCGACGACGCGGGACGCCCACCTCGCGGAATTCTCGATGTCCGCAAACCTGACCGGCGACACCACCTGGCTCGGCTTCGAACGGGACAACGGCGGCGTCGGCCGGATCACCGCCAACGACGACTCCCTCGATAACCTGAAGGTGGGCACCACCATCACCATCAGCGGCACCGCCTCCAACAACGGCACCTACCAGATCGCCAGCGTCAACGCGGCCGGGAACTTCATCACCGTGGTCACCGAAATGCTGACCACCAGGGCCAACGACACCGGCGGCGGCAACATCACCCTGACCACGGCGGCCAACGCCACGTTGGGGGTGGCCGACTTCACCGACCTGTCGTTCGATCAGGCCACCGGCGTCATCACGGCGGGCGGCGGGACGCCGTTCTCGGCGCTGAAGGCGGGCCAGGTCTTCACCGTCGCCAACGCCACCGACGCCGGCAACAACCAGACCTTCACCATCGATTCCGTGACCGCGACGACGATCACCATCAAGCAGAAGAAGCTGACCGACGAAGGGGCCGGCCAGACCGCCGCCGGCACCATCGCCGCCGTCTCGTACTACAAGGGGGACGAGACGATCGTCACCCACCGCATGGACACCAATCAGACATTCAATTTCGATACCACCGCCGTCGACCCCGCCTTCGAGAAGGCGATCCGGGCCATGGCCGTCATCGCCCAGGGCGTCTTCGCCACCGAGGGCGGCCTCGACCAGAACAGGACGCGCGTCACCGACGCCCTGTATCTCCTGGACAGCTCCCTGTCGCCGACGGTCGCCGGCACGCCGCCGTACGGAACCGAGAAGATCAGCAACGTCCGCCAGCTCCAGGTGGACCTCGGCTTCGATCAGCTATTGGTGAAAGATACGAACGAACGGCACACCAAGTTCATCGCTTTCCTGGAATCGCGAATCGCCGACACCGAAAACGTCGATCCGCTGGAAGCCATCACGCGTCTCCTTGACGAATCACGGGCCCTGGAGGCCTCCTTCCAGGCCCTGGCGCGCATCCGCGAGCTCAGTCTGTCCAACTTCCTGCGCTGATCCCTTGCGCCGACCGGCGTTCCCGGGGAAACTCCGGTCCGGTGAACGCCATGGGGAAAGGCGCGACATGGGCCGTTTTTCAGTCGTCGGCGCCGGGACGGACGCCTTTGCCGCGGCGCTGGCGGCGGAGGCCTTCCAGGAGCGCAACGCCCACCCGGTCTACGGCGATTTCGCCGGAATTTATTATCCCATCGTGTTCGGGGAGTCCCTCGAGGACTGTTCGTTCCTGGTCACCGACGGCGGCGTCCCGGCCCTGCTGGTCCCGTGTTCGCTCAGAGAGGGCGTTCTTTCCCACTACGGCTTCCCGGTCCGCTTCCACTTCCGCCCCGGGCTGGAGGCGGCGGACGCGCTGCGCTGCGCCCGCCTCGCCCTGGGCCATATGGACGAAACGGCCGCGGCAAAGGGCATCCGCGAGGCGCGCATCTCCGGGGGGCCGGCGGACGGGCTTCTCTCGCCGGTGGACCGGGCGTGCCTGGACCGCGCCGGGCGCCCGGAGTTGAGGATGCGGGCCGAAGCGGACCTTTCGCGGTCCGAAGAGGCGCTGCGGCGCGACGTGCGCGACAGCTACCGGTCCCTGATCAACTGGGGCCGGCGCAACCTTCGCCTGGTTTATGTCAACGCGGAAAACCCGGACCGGAGTCTGATGGACGACTACGCCGAGTTCCACGCCCGGACCGCCGGGCGCACCGTCCACGGCGACGCCACGTGGGCGGCCCTGTTCGGACACATCGCGGCGGGCGCCGGCGAGGCGACCCTGGGATACCTGGACGGCGGGGAACTGGTCGCAAGTTCCATGGTCGTGGACGGGGACCATACGGCCCTGTACTTCTCGGCCGTCTACGACCGGGACCGCTTCGACAAACCCATGGGACACGGCCCCCTGTTCGACGCCATGGTGCGGGCCAAGGCGCGCGGACGCGCGTATTTCGACCTGGGCGAATTCTTCGCCCAGGGAACCGCGGGTGAAAAGGAATACAACATCGGGTTTTTCAAGAAGGGTTTTACGTCGCGCCACGTGACGGAAGTGGTGTGGCGAATCCCTTACCGTTCCGAGTCGTGAAAACGCACCCCGGCGCCGGGCGCGGACCTCGGCGCGCGCCCGTAAGCCACAGAAAATTCAGAGTTTTTTAGACTTCCTTAAACAGTCTTGTATTAATCTCAGCCACATCCTACGTACACCTTACGATGGCGAATCGGCGGCGCCCGCCCCGATCGCCCGGCCACCGGAATGTGGGAGCCCGTGAGAGCATGTCCGGCAAAATCGTTCTTTGCTTCCCCCGCATCGATCTCGAAAAAGAACACCACCATCTGCCCCTGAGCACACTGTCCCTGGCGGCGCCCCTGGAGCGGATGGGCGTCGACTACGAGATCTATGACCAGCGCGTCGATGAGCCGTCCCGTCTGGATACCTTGCTCGACGACGCGTGGATGGTCGGGGTGACCATGTTCACCGGCTACCAGACCCATTGCGGATACGAGATTCTCAAACACGTCAGGGAAACCCATCCCCGCATCATCACCGTGGCCGGCGGTCCCCACGTCAGCGCCCTCGCCGCCCAGTCCATCGAAGACGATCACGTGGACTATGCCGTCGCCGGGTTCGGAGAGGCCCCGTTCTACGCCCTTGTCGCCGAACTGCTCGAGCACGGAGACCTGAACGGGCACGTCATCCCGGGGCTGTACCGGAAGGACAACTCGGAGTTGATATTCCTGCCCACCGACAAGAAGTTCGCCGGCGACAACTGGTACCAGCTGCCGTATCACAAGATCAACCTGGACAGCTATATCAACGAGGCGACGAAACGGGTCATGTACGTCTCCCATTACGGCTGCCCCGCCAAGTGCACCTTCTGCGCGACGCCGGAATTCCGCAAGTGGACGCCCAAGCCGATCGACCTCGTCCGGCGGGACCTGGCCAATCTGCATGACCAGTATCCGTTCGAGGAACTGTGCTTTTTCGACGCCACCCTGTTCACCCGCAAGGAACGGGTCTTCGACATCGTCAAGCTGCTGGACGACTATTCCGGCATCAGGTGGATGGCCGATGCCCGGGCCGTCGAGCTGAACAAGTACTCGACGGAGGAGCTGATCGAGATCAGGAACCGGGACGCCGAGCTTGGCTTCCTGGTCGTCGGCCTGGAAACCGGGAGCCAGTACATCGCCGAAGAGGTCATGAAAAAAGGCCTCAGGCACCTGGATATGTTCAAGACCGTGGCCTACAGGCTGGACCAGGCGGACATCAAGATGGTCTCCGGCCTGATCTTCGGCATCCCCGGGGAAACGGTCGACGACATCAAGAAAACCATCGACTACATCTGGGAAATCCGCGAGATCCATCCCGCCTTCCGGCTCAGTTCCACCTTCTTCAGGCCCCTGCCGGGGACCGAGCTCTACGATCTCCTCTACATGAAGGGCTTCATCCGGCCCAACTCCTTGGAGGAATGGGCCGAGGTCGGCGCCAACAGCCACTTCGAATACAACACCTGGATGGACATCCCGTGGATGGAGGACGGGCACAAAGACCAATACAGGAAGGTGTACGAGGAATTCAGAACCCAGCACGGCGAAATCCTCATGTAGCCCGGCCGGGTATCTCCGTTCTCCCGTCAAGACGTTCGCCCCCCCCGTTTCCCTTAAGCCTCACCCCCGAATTCCCGGTTGCGCAGGTCCGCGACCGGTCGAACCGCGCCGGCCGCGGCGGGAAAGCCTGTCGCCGGGATCTTGTTCCGTGTACGGGGCGTCCCCGCACGGGCATCTATCCACCGCCGCCGCGGGCGGCTTCGCGCAGTCTGTCCATGGTCCCTGCGATCAGGGCCAGCCAGCGGCCGGACTGGGCCAGCAGATCGCGGATGTGGGGCAGTTCCCCGTCCCTGGTCACGCGCCAGTTCAGGTCGCTGCCCTCCCTGAGCACGGCGGCGTGCCCGAGCAGCGCCGCCATGCCGTCCAGGTACGCCTCGCCGGCCGGGCGGTCGCCGATCTCCCGCGCCGCCGAGCAGACATAGCGTGTGTCCACCCGCCCGTCCCTGAGGATCGTCGCGAAAACGACCTTGCCGGCGTCGGCATCCAGCCACTGGATCACCATCGCCGCGTCGCCCCCGGCGACACCCAGTCCCAGCGCCCGGCACCGGTCGAAGAACGCCGGCAGACCGGCGGCCGAATCGGGATCGGTCCCGGCGAGCTCCTCCAGAAACTCCCGCTCGGTGATTTTCAGGCTCCCGGAATACCACGGGGGCCTGCTGGTCAGGTTGAAACCGCGCATGGTCGCGTTCTTTTCGCCCGTTCACGGCTGTTCACGGCCGGCCAGGGGTGGCCACCGGTAAACTAGCACAAATCGGGCTTGGGGATCATCCGCGCCCCCCCGTCGCCGGGGGCGAGCGTTCGCCCGGCCACCGCCCCGCTGCGCCGGAGCGTCAGCCCGCTTCGCCGGATCGCCAGCGAGGCGAGCGAGGCGAGCCGGATGCCAGGACCCCGGTGTGGGACACCGAACGCCGGTGCGGCGCCTTCCGGTCCGCGGAAAACCTACGTCGCGGCGTGACCTTCCAACAGGCCTTCGCTGATCTGCAGGTTGATGTTGATCAGGGTGTCGATTGCCTCGTCCTCGAGACCATCGGCGCTTTTGAACGTCGTGTCGGCGACATAATTGCCCAGCGAAATCAGGTTGTCCTTGACGCGTTCGGGCAGGTCGTTATCACGCCGCGCCACGATCCCCTGGATGGCCACCCACAACTCCAGATTATGGTTCAGGGCGGTCGCCAAAGCGGCCCTGTCGGCGCGATTCTGCTTGGCCTGATCCAGCATCACCGCGGCCCGCGACAAACCGAACGCCTCTTCCTCCGAAATCGAGAGCGCTCCCTCCGTGGCATTATCATAGGTCATTCGTCTCTCCTGATTGTTCGTTCCGCGCCCGTGTCATGGACGCCGGGCAATTGCGTGCCTCCCAACACCCCGCCGAAACATGCGGGCGGCGCGACACACGATCCTGATGGAAAATGTAAGCGGTGCGCGGCTCAGCGGTAAATTATCCAGGAGGATAGGACCGGTCGCCGCCGTCACGCCTCCCCTCTTCTTACGTCACCGGGGAGCGGTTTCCGGGGCCCGGAGTTCCGCTTCCACCGCCGCCAGGAAACGCCGGCCGGCATCCGCCAGCAGCGGCGAACAGGCGGGAGAGGCCGGCGCCGGGCGCGCCAGGGCGCGCGCGAATTCGGCCATCGCCGGGGCGATATCCTTGTCTTCGGTGACCACCCGCAACCCGTCCACGGCGTCCAATCCCGGATTGAGAACCCGCGTCCGGCCCGGCTGCAGGGACAGGACCGGAACCCCCAGCAGCGCCGCCTCCATGAGAACCATCGTCGTCATGCCGATGGCGCCGTCGCAGGCGACGAGAAGGGTGTCAGTATCCCCGGCGCCGAGGGTCAGGGCGACGCCGTCCGGAACCCGCCGCCCGCGCACCCACCCTTCCCATTCCCCGCGGTCGTCCCGGGGGTGGAGCTGGATGACCAGGGTCAACGGCCCCAGACCCGCCAACGCCGGCACCAGCGCCCCGGCGACGGTGAACTGGTCATAACCGGCGCCTTCGCCGCCGTAGTCCCGGCGCAGGGATTCGGAAAAGAACACGAGAAGCGGCGTGTCCGTGGGTTTGCGCCCGGCGCGCCTGGCGCCCAGGCGCCGGACGACGGCCTCCAGGTGGGGCTGGCCGGTGACATGGAGCGGCACCCGGCACCAGCCCTCGCCCAGGATCTGGTCGCGCATCCGTTCGTCGACGACGCAGATGGCGTCGGGCTGGACCTCCGTGCCGTCCGCGCACGAAAAGCGCTGGCGCAGGGTGGTCCAGCTGTCGATGGCGGCCACGGAACGGGTGCCCCGGTGCCGCGCCAGCCGCCACAGGGTGCGCTCGAAATCGGCGTAGCCGGTGCCGGTGACGACCAGTCCGGGCGCCAGGCCGTCCAACGTGGCGCCCATCGCCGCCTCGTCGCCGCCCGCGTCCACCACATCCTCGCCGGCGCCGCGCCAGACGGCCGCCGCCGGGCCGGCGGCCAGGGCGGAGGTCCGGTGCCCGCGCGCGCGGGCGAGCGGCATCACCGGACGAAGCATGTTCGCCCCGCCCGTATCGTGGGCCGCGAAAAGCAGATGGGCCATGGTCCCTTTCAGCCGCCGCGGTGGTGGTCGCGCAGCGCCGGCAGGTTTTCCACCACCTTGTGGAAGGCGCCGGCCACGTCGTCCAGGTCCGCCTCGCACATCGGCGGGCGCATGAGCTCGTGGGTGATCACGGCGCCGTGCGCGGCCTCGGCGTTGGGACACAGGCCGGGGCGGTAATCGGTCTCGCCCTCGTAGAAGGGACAGGCGAACGGGCACCCCACGTCGCCGTAGGCGATCCGTTCCCGGTACATGGGCTCCAGGTAAAGCGGGCGCACATAGCCTTCCCCGATCAGCGGGCCTTCCGGCTCGCGCAGGGCGGTCGCCGGCAGTTCCGCCTTCAGGGCCTCGACGAACGCCGCGCGCGGAATGCCGAGGGCCGCCTCATCGTAGGTCAGCGCGTGGACGTAATAGACATGGCCGTTGCCCGGCGCCACGGCGGGCAGGGCAAGCCCGGGCAACCCGGCCAGCCTGCCTTCCAGATAGGCCACGTTGGCCTGCCGGGCGGCGATCAGGGCCGGCCCCTTGGCCAGTTGGCATCGCGCGATGGCGGCCTCGATCTCGCCCATGCGGAAGTTGAATCCGACCATGTCGATCAGGTTGGCGGTCCCTTTGCCGCCGACCACCGCCTCGCCGTGGTTGCGGATGAGCTGCAGGCGTTCGCACAGTGCGTCGTCGTTGGTGGTGACGACGCCGCCCTCGCCGGTGTGGATGTGCTTGTGGTAGTTGAAGCTGAACACCCCCATGTGCCCGAGCGTGCCCACGGGACGCCCTTTGTACGTCGCGAACGGCGCCTGGGCGCAGTCCTCGATGACGACGAGGCCGTGGGCCCCGGCGATTTCCATGATCGCATCCATGTCGGCGGCCTGGCCGAAGATGTGGATGACGATGATCGCCTTGGTGCGCGGCGTGACGCGGCTGCGCACGCTTTCCGCATCCAGGCAGTAGGTCCGGGGGTCGATGTCGGCGAACACCGGCACGGCGTTGAAGACCAGCGCCGCCGTGGCCGAGGCCATCATGGTGTAGGGCGAAACGATGACCTCGTCCCCCGGGCCGACGCCGGCGGCGCCGGCGGCGCTGATCAGGCCGCTGGTCGCCGAATTGACGGCCACCGCGTGGCGCGCCGCGAAAGCCGCGGCCCATTCGTCTTCGAAGGCGCGCACCTGGGGTCCGCCGTAAAAGCCCTCGTTCCAGGCGCCGACGTAGCGCGACAGGATGCCGCTCTCCATCACCGCGCGGACGGCCTCGATTTCTTCCTTGCCGATCACCGAATAGGCCGGGAAAAGTGTCTCGCGGAGGGGTTCGCCGCCCAGCAAAGCCAGCGTGCTCACGGCTTTTCTCCTACGCTCTTTTTCGCCGGCGTCGGCGGCGCGACGGCGTCCGCCATTTCCATCAGCGTGGCGCACACCTCCTCGGCCGCCAGCGCGCTGCGCCCGTCGCTCGGCAGGTCCGCCCTGCCGTTGACGTGGGCGTGCAGGTTGTCCACCGCGCGGACCATGGCCTGGGCGAATCCGGTTTCCACCCAATCCCCCCGGTCCAGGCATTCATACCCGGGATAGAGGGGATTGGCGACCACCTGGCGGCGCCTGAGCACCGCGCCCAGGTCCTCGATGACGATGCGGCCGCGCTCCATCATCAGGTCGATCTCGAAGGTGAAGAACAGGCGGCTGTCGCCGCCGATGAGATACACCGGCGCCCCGTCCGCCGTGGCGAGTAGGGCGTCCAGGGTCGGGTCGCCGGGGGTGAAATCGTGCCGGCGGCGAAACACGGCCTCCGCCGCCAGCCGGCCGATGAGGAACTGCAGGAGGTCGATCATGTGGCTGCCGCAATTCAGAATCCCCTTGGTGTAATGGCCGGCGACCGACTGCACCGCTCCCCACGCGCCGTCGGCGATGGACCGCCGCAAATCGGACATGGACGTGTCCCAGCGGCGGAAGTAGTTGACCGCCAGCGGCCGCCCGGCGGCGGCGAAGGCGTCGACCATGCGCCGGGATGCGGCCACGTCGCCGGTCAACGGCTTTTCGCAGAACACGGCGCGCACCGGCATGTCGAGCAGGCCCTCGAGGGTCTCCCCGTGGGCCGCGACGGGGGTACAGACGCTGGCCACGTCGAAGGCGGCCCCGCCCGCCCGGCAGGCCGCCAGGTCGGAAAAGCCGGCGGCGATTTGCCAGCGTTCCATGAATTCCCGCCGGCGCGCCTCGTCGGGATCGACGCAGGCGGCGACGGCAAACCCGGGATGGCGCGCGTAGGCCCCCGCATGGGTGAGGATTTCCGCGCCCTCGCGGGCCTCGTCGTACCCGCCGGCCATGTCGCCGCAGCCGACGATGAGCACGGAGAGGACGTCAGACGTAGCGGTGGGGGACATGGCCGTTGATCTTGCGCAGCTCCGGCCTGCGGCGCAGCAGGGCCATGACGTGGGCCAGCCCGAAGGCGGGGTCCCCGGGGTACAGCTCGTCGAAGACCTCGACGATCAATCGGTAGTCCTCGATGGTATCCAGGGTGAGCCGCAGCTTCGGATCGATGAATTCCGGCGGCGCCGCCACGTTCTTCACGGAATAGATCTCCGGATTGCGGTAAATGTAGACCGCGCCGTGCTCGCGGTCGAATGGCTCATGGGTCCTCCGGTCCACGTCGGCAAGGGTGGCGGTGGAAAAGACCTGGGTGTCCATGCCGATGGGATAGGTGCGCTCCAGGACATTGGACACGTAGTCCACGCCGCTCTCCAGATAGGTCCGGATGCAGCGGTCGACGACGTCGGGGTCTATCAACGGACAGTCGCCGGTGGTTTCGACGATGACGTCGATGCCGTGGGCCTCCGCCGCCCCCAGAAGGCGCTCGGTAATGTCCATTTCGCTGCCCCGGTGACACCCCACGCCCAGCCGCCCGGCCAATTCCACGATAGCGTCGTCGGGGGCATTGGTGGTGGTGGCGATGACGATGCCCGACAGCGACGGCACCCGCTTCAAGCGTTCCACCATCAGCTCCAGCATGGGTTTGCCGACCGCCTTCTTGAGCACCTTGCCGGGCAGGCGGGTCGAGCCCATGCGCGCCTCGATGGTGGCGACAACCCTTTGCGTGCGGCTCATGGAACGGTCTCCGCCTCTGCCACTGCAGCGGCAATCTAAACGTTCTTGGCCACCATGTCCCAGCCCAGGGCGGTGCCCCGCTTCAAGGGACGGGCGGCGCGTTTGCCCAGGACATCGGGCAGGTGCTTGGGCGCCAGGCCGTGGCCCGGACGGATGGAACGCAGGTTGCCCTCGGTGAAGGGATCGCCGGCGGCCACGTCCTCGACCACGTACAGGGAGCGGCGGAACAGCGCGTTGCCGCGCTCGCTTTCGGCGCGCCCATAGGTTACCTCGCCCAGCGCGGCCTGGGCCGCGCGGCATCCCTCGACCAGGGTGGCGAGCTCGCCGGGCTCCAGGGAAAAGGCGGCATCGGGCCCGCCGTCGGCGCGGCTCAGCGTGACGTGCTTCTCGATCAGACAGGCCCCAAGCGCCGCCGCCGCCACCGCAACGGCGATCCCGTCGGTGTGGTCGGACAGGCCTGCGGCGACGTCGAAGGCGCGCGCCAGGTCCGCCATGGTGCGCAGGTTGGCGTCCGATGGCGGCGTCGGGTAGCCGCTCACGCAATGGAGCACCATCAGATCCCGGCACCCGGCCCGGCGCGCCGCCGCCACCGCCTCGCCGATCTCGTCGGCGTCCGCCAGGCCGGTGGACAGGATCAGCGGCTTCCCCGTCGCCGCCGCGCGCTCGATGAGGGGCAGGTCGATGACCTCGAACGAGGCGATCTTGTAGGCGGGCGCATCCAGTTTCTCGAGGAAATCCACCGCGGTTCCGTCGAACGGCGAGCTGAAGACTGTGATACCCAGCTCGCGACCCCTGGCGAACAGGTCTTCGTGCCATCCCCAAGGGGTGTGGGCCTCTTCGTACAGCCGGTAGAGCGTGTAGCCGTCCCAAGGTCCGCCGGTGATGCGGAATTCGGGGCCGTCGTGATCGATGGTGAGCGTGTCGGCGGTATAGGTCTGCAGCTTGACCGCATCGGCGCCGGCCCGTTTCGCCGCCTCCACGATGGCGAAGGCGCGCTCCTTGTCGCCGTTGTGGTTGCCCGACATTTCGGCGACGATATAGGGCGGATGCCCGGGGCCGATGGCGCGCCCGTCGATGGCGAAGGTGTCACCCGGCATGGGAGGCCTCGGCGGTGGCGGGCGGCGTGCTGATGTAAAGCCCCTCGCGCACCGGGCGAAAGCCGGCGCTGCGGAACAGGGCATGGGAAGCCGCGTTGGCCGGCAGGACCTCGGCGAAAAGATCGTCGCCGGGGAGAAGCTTCCTGGCCAGTGCGAGCACCGCCTTGCCGATTCCCCGACCGTATTTCTCCGGCGCCACGAGGATGGAGACCTCGAACCCGGCGCCGTCCACGGTGCGGTCCAGCCTCAGCACCCCGGAGGGCTCCCCGTCGTGGAGGATGATGGTCAGGATGCCATCGGTCTTGCCCAGATTGCGCCCGAGCCATTGTTCGTGTTCGGCCGGCGTCGGCGCCCGGGCCCTGCGGGCGTACCGGCGCGTCCGCTCGTCGGACTGCCATTCCAGCATGATGGCCGCGTCGCCGCGCCGCGCCAGGCGCAGGGTTACCGGCATGCCGTCGCGCCCGCGCTCGGCCGGCAGGTGGTCGACGGCGACACGCGCCACGCCGCGGCCGTCGCACAGGTCCGCCGCCGCCAGACCCATCCTTAGGCGCTCGTCCGCCGACCGGCAGAGACCGTCCACCGCGGCGGCCACGTGGGTGGCCGTGATGCCCGCCGGCGCCTCGAGGATTCGCGCCGCGCCCGCCCCGGCCAGGGCCTTCGCCCCGGCGCGCTGATTTTCCGCCACCACCACGACCACGGCCGGCAGCCCCAGGCAACAGCGCTCCCACGACGCCGTGCCGGCGGCGCCCACGGCGATGTCGGCGCTCGCCATCAACGCCGCCATGTTCCCGGCGCCGACGGTCACGGTCACCGGCATCTTCCCCGACAGGGCCCCGGCCTGGGCGCGCACGGCGGCCAGGTGCGGCGCGCCGGCGCCCATCACCACGTCCACGTCGGCCGCCACGCCGGCGCGGGCAAGGCCTTCGAGGACCGTGGCGGTGACGTTGTCGGGATCGGTGGCGCCGAGGGAGACCAGGATCCGGCGCACCGTACCGCCGGCGCGGCGCCGTTTCAGGGCGGCCCCGCGCGCCGCCCAGAACTGGGGCCTGAGCAGCGCATAGCGGCACCCCAGCAACAGGCGGCAGCCGCCGGGCACCAGCGCCCCATAGTCTTCGGCCCGTCTGCCGGGCGTCTGGTCAAGCAAGGCGTCGCAGTCATGGGCGCGGTCGGCCAGATCGTCGATGACCATCACCCGCCGGGCCCAGGGCCGGCAGGCGCCCTCGAAAGCGGCGCCCAGCCCGTAGTGATCGACGACGAGGAGGCCGCAGCCCCGGGGCCAGCGCCGGGCAAGGGCGCCTGCCTCCGCGCCGGCGGCGCAATCCAGTTCCAGGCGCTCGTGGCCGCACCGCTCGAGCGCCGGCACGACAGCGGACGCCGCCGCCCCGCTGGCCAGGGCGCAACGCCAGCCGGACGCCGCCAGGGCGTCGGCGAGGGCCAGGCACCGCACGGCGTGCCCGGCCCCGGTCAAGGGCGAGGCGTCGAACCGGAAAACGGCCAGTGGGCTGTTGGTGCTGTTCAAGGACGCCGCCATCGGGGGCTCCTCTGCCGCGCGCCGGAGGCGGCGGGCCGGTGAGGCCCATGGTCCCCGGTCATCCGCCAAAGGGTGCCACGTGTAACCGCTGAATGGAAGCGCCGGGCGGCAGCGGAGGGCGTGGTTGTTAGATGGTCTTGTCCACGGAAACGGGCAGTTGCGCGGACGCCTGCTCCGCGCCCTCGTCTCCGGCGTGTTCCAGGGTATGCACTTTCTCAACCTCTTCCACGGTCTTTTTCAAGCCGTCCAACAGGCCGCCCGCAATATCCCTGTTGATGTTGACGAGGACCTCGATTTTTTCCGTCGTCGGCTCGGCGATGGCGCCCACCGTGTGCTGATCGATGTATTTGCACAGCGTCAGCATGTTCATTAGCACGTCTTCGGGGACGTCGCTGTCGCCCGTGGTCAGTTCGACCTGGAAGATGGTCCACAGACGCCAGTTGAGGCGCAGGGCTTCCCGCATTTTCTCCTTGGCGTTTTCGGCGGCGGTGGCTTCGGCCATGCGCCGGGCCGCTTCGATCAGCGCCCAGGCTTCCGTGTATTGCGGCAATCCGCCCTGGGGAATGGTGGCGTAGCCCGCCTGCACAGTGTTGCCGTACGTGGTCGCCTGATTGTCCTGGGACATGGTTGCTCCTGGTTCCCAAACCGTTCGAGAAAGCCGAACCCGTGCCCGGCAACATCCGCCACAGGCGCCGATTGGCCCCTCCCGACGAAGGGACGCCGCCCCGGTGAACCGGCGCGCCGCCTGTGCCGCCACTGCGGGCCATATAGCGCAGCAATGGTTATCAAAATGTTAGCAAAACGGGAGCGTCACAAAAATTACCCGTTCGGATAGGAACGGAAACGGCGCGAAAATACCCCGTTCGGACAGGATCTGTCCGCCCCGACGGGAAGCCGCCGGCACGGTACCAGCGCTTCGGCCGCGCGCCGCCGGTCGGCGCCGGTGGGTGGGACGATCAGGGCGAGGCTTCGGTGTTCGCCGGCGCGCGGCTGCCGGCCTGTCCCTTCTTTCGCGCCCGTTTTTTCTTTTTTTGCTTGGCGACGTTCCCCGTCAGCATCTGCACGTACGCGCCCTCCAGCGCCCTGGTGAAGGCAGCGCAATCGCACAAGGCGGACTTGCCCACTTCGCCCCGCAGCGTCCGGCGGATCTTCGCCAGCCGGGGAAGGTCGCCGGCGAGCGCGGCGGCGTTCTTGACGAACGCCGCGTCCGAGTGGGCCACCCATTCCTCTTTGCCGGCGGAACGCAGGATGCTGGCCGAGACGAGCGCCGAACGCCGCGTTCCCGCCAGGGTGAGCACCGGAATTCCCGCGACGAGAGACTTGCAGGTTTCGGCGGCTCCGGACACGGGGAAGGTGTCCAACATCACGTCCACCCGGACAAAATACGTCGGGTCGGCCGTCTCGTCTTCGGGCGTGGCATGGAAGGAAATGCGCTCCAGCACGCCCGAATCGGCAAACAGCTCCCGGACCCGGGTCTTGGCTTCCGCGCAGATGGTCTGCACGCCACCAAGCAAAAGGCGCGATTCGGGAACCGCGCACAGCACCTTGGACCAAAGCCCGGCCACCGAAGGATTGAGCCTGGCCAGATCGCAGACGCCGCCGAAGGTGACGAAACCGTTCTTCTTCGCCGGTGAACTTATCGACCGGCCGCCATCCAGGGTAATGGTTTTCGCCTCGAACGCGACCAGGCCGTTTTCCAGCTCCATGCACGTCTCGCCGGCGGCATGGGCGTCGTCGGCATCGCGGGTGACCGGATCCGAGATCACGTAGTCGACCGCCCCGAGCCCGGATGCGTGGGGCCAGGATAACCAGCTGACCTGCACCGGGGCCGGCTTGCGCGCGAGAACGGCGAGACGCTGATCGTTATCGTAGCCGCACAGATCGACGACGATGTCCAGGCTGTCGCCGGACATGATGCGCGCCGCCGTGTCGTCGTCCACGTCCTGGAAGTGCTGCCAATGGCTGGCGTGGCCCTTGAGCCCGATCGTGTAGATGTCCTCGAATACGGTCAGATGGTAGCAGTACACCTCGAACCGGCTCTTGTCGTGGGACTTGAGCACGGCCTCGATGAAGGGAAACCGCGGATCGTCGCAAAAAGCGTCCGAAAGGTATCCGATGCGAATCCGTCTTCCTCCGGAGAAGGCGTCCCTGCCGGAAAGATCGACTTTGTCCGCCTTGGCCAGGATCTTTTCGGCCAGCGCCTTTGCCTGTTGCGGAAAGGCGCGCCATTCCGCCTCGGGAAAGTACGCCAGTGCGGCCGTGGTCCGCGAGTGAAGATCCGCGTCCCCGGGGGCCAGGGACACCGCCCGTTCATGGCAGGCGCGTCCGTCGTCGAACCGGCCCAGGTGAATCAGGGCGTGGCCGGCATATTCGTGCGCCTCGCCGTCACCGGGATCCAGGTCGGCCGCCGCCTGGAACGCGGCCAATGCCTGCCCGTATTCGCCGCGCGCCGCCAACGCCCGGCCAAGCAGCCGCTGGCAGGCGCCGTTCTTTTCGTTGATCCTCAGTTCCTTCTCGCAATATTCGATCGCTTTCTTGTAGTCGCGTTTGTGGAACATCACCAAGGCGTTGATGAAGCGGGGCGAAAGCCCGGGATTCTGCAGCACCCCCATGTAGTCCCGGAACTCCCACGGAATGAGGGCGGTCAAATCCTCGTTCGGCTGCAGGGCGGTGGCGAGCTTGGCGTAGTAAAGCCCCTCCGACAACTTCCCCACCCGGGTGTAGATGACGGCCAGGGCGTCGGCGTAATCGCGGCAGTCCGGGTCCAGCTTGTGGGCGCGCTCGATCAGGGTCAGCGCCCGCCCGGCATCGTCCATCTGGAAGGCGACGATGCCAAGCATGCAAATCGCTTCGGGATTTTCGGGCTCGGCGGCAAGAGCCTTTTTGGTTTCGTCGATCGCCTTTTCCAGATCGTTGCTGAAAAGGAAACCGGATGCCCTTTTGAGGCTCTCAGAGTATTCCGTACCGCTTTCCATGGAAGGCACCTCAATACTAGCCACACACACACCTTAGAGGCTCCGCCCGCCCGGCGCACCGGCGGCGGCGCACGGTCAAAGTTCGCGCAGGAAGTCAACCACGCGTTTTTCCATCTCCTTGATGGTGCTCACGATCTCGGTCCTGACGATGTCTTCCATCACCGGAACCTTCTCGGGATCCGTGACCCTGGCGATATAAAACCACCCGGAAATTATCAGCATGAGCACGCTTCCCCGGAGCATCATGATCTCCGCGCCAATTTTTCCATGCCTTATCAGGGCCTTGGATAGCTTGAGAAAATATCGTAGCGGAAATTCCTCGTCCTTCAGGTCGCACAATTCAATGAGCTCGGCGCACAGCTTCTCGACGGCGGCGCCATAATCCTCATCCGTCCACGCGCGGTCGAAGTCGGCGCGCGTATAGCGGGGGAACTTGTTCAGGATATCGTCAATCTCTTTGGCTTTGTCGACGGTGCCGTTCAGGGAGACAGACTTGGCGACCTTGGGAATGGCCCCTTCCATGCGCACGCCGTCGCTGCAGTTGTAGTATGTCCGGCCCTGGCTGTTTCTGCGGACCGAGTCCTCGACGACTCCCCGCGCCCACTTCATCGTGTGGTCCGTGTACACCGTGCCGCCGAAGTTTCCGGGATAGGGCTCGTCGAGGACGCCGTCGTACTCGAGCCCCTTGTCCTGCATGTAGGTGGAGTCCTTGGCATGATGGACCTCGGGATTCTTGGTCCCGAAATCCATTCCGAAGAAATAGATCTCGCGCGAACCCAACTCCTGGGCGAACGACAGCCCGCAGTTGGATACGGTCGGCCCGACGTCGCTGAGGCCCGTGTCGTCCCCCAAAGAGAACATTTCCCAGGTGCACAGCCCGGGGCGGAAGAAAAACAGCGTTTTCTCGAAAAGGTCCCTGGTGCCGGGGCATATTGTCGGCGTCGCCACCAGGCATATCTTGCGGAGATCGTGGGTCTTCGCGGTTTCGCTCAGAAGTTCGTACACGGCGTCCACGTTTTCCATTTCGATCTGGAAATCCGGCGTGATGCCGTTGGCCAACAACGCCCCGAGGCCGGTACCGCATGAAATGATGAGGGCCTTGTCCTGATTTTCCCGTATCGTGTCGATACCTTCGTCGAGGGACGGACCGGACCCGACGACGAACGCCGGCGTCCGCGTGGGGGCGTTCATCCGCTTGAAATGGTGGGATTCGTAGTCCTTGAGGTTGTGACACGAGTTGCGGATCATCATGATCTCGTCTTCGACGAATCCCAGTCCCGCGAAGACCAACCGCGCTGCGTCGGAGGTCTCCTCCTTGGCTCTTTCCATGGTCGCGTTATGGTAATGGGTGTAAATCATGGTGCCGTCGAACAAACTGGGCAGCAGGGCGCGGAGCTGGGTTCGTATGTCGAAGGCCACCCTCTTGTAATCCTTGTCCACTTCCAGGAAGAGGTGCATGTCCTCTTCTTCGAATCGCTTGAAAAGCGCCTCCCAGTCGGCGACGAACAGGGAGTGGTAGAGGAATTCCAGATTGGGCTCGATGAGGAACAACACCCGGCATTTCGTCCGCTCGACCAAGGGTTCGATGTGCGCGCCCAGGCCGACGCCGAACACGATGAGGCAGAAACACTCGGGCTTTACCGGCTGGACGGCGAAATCGATGCCCTCGTCGGCGGCGCGCCGCAGGATCCTGTAGGTGAATGGGCCGGCGACATCGTCCAGCGTGCTCGTGCTCGGCGGTGATATGCGCACCCGGAGAGGGTTTTCGAGGAATTCGTCGACCTGCCGCCCGGCATAGCGTTTGGCGCCGGTGCCGTAGAAACGCTCGCCGCGGAATTCGATGTCCACGTCGCCGTTTTCGTCGTCGACCAGCGTTGAATGGGTTTTCTGGAACGACGCCAGCAGCGTGTGGACGGATTTGAAATTGCGCTCGAATGCGGCGAGATTTCGCTTGAACAGTTTGTCCCTGCCGGGTTTCTTTTTTCGTTTGGGCGCCTTTTTGCGGCCCGGTGCCTTTATTCCGCGTGGTGCCTTTGATTCGCTGGCCGCCTTTTTTCTGCTAGCCGCCGTTGTCGCCATATCTTCCAACCACGTGAACTCGAAAACCTTGCCGGGGTGCCGCCGCGCCGGTGACCGGCCCGCTGCCGCGGACGGCATGGGATAGCACGTCACCAGGGGAAACAGAAAGGCGTTTCTCGGTTTTTGCCACGCCCGCGCAAACGGGCGGCGGCGTACGCCCGGACCGGCCACCGTCGCCCCTGGACAGCCCACCCATATCTTTTACATAGTGCCTACCCCCTAAGAAAAGGAGGGCCAGAAGCCCCCCTTTTCCCGATTATGGAGTCGCGATCCTACCGGAAGAGCGCCAGGATCCCCTGTTCCGCCTGGCCGGCGAAGGCCAGGGCCTGGATGCCCAGCTGCTGGCGGGTCTGCAGGGCCAGCAGGTTGGCGCCTTCCTCGTTGAGGTCGGCCAGGGTCAGCTTGTCGGCGCCCGTCTGCAGGGTGTTCACGTAGTTCGCGGTGAAATCGAGACGGGTCTGCAACAGCGCCACGTTGGAGCCCAGGGTCTTGGACTTGGTGCGCAGGGTCTTCAAGGCTGATTCAAGATCGGTCACCAGGC
>JBHHXI010000019.1:0-28813 GCA_046756945.1 Rhodospirillales bacterium | reverse complement strand
GCGTAGTGGTGGATGATCTTCTCGCCGAAGAACCGCGTTCCCTCCATGGGCGGCATCGGCTGGATGATCACGTGATCGACGCCGGCCTCGACCCAGGCGTCGATGCGCTCGCGCACCTGTCCCACGTCGCCGGTCAGGTTGGCGCCCAGGATGTCGTCGACGGTGGGCGGCACGGGGAAACGGTGCTTGCGCTCGTCGGCGTACATCTGCGCCCATTTGAGCGTCTCGTCCGGGCTCTTGTCGGCCAGCCCGACGACCGAGACGGCGACCTCGAACGGCCGCCCCTCGCGCCTGGGCCTCAGGCCGGCGATCAGGCCGCCGACGATCTGCGGCGCCTTGGAGTACATGAACCAGCAGTCCCCGTGTTCGACCATCAGGTCCTGGGTCGGCGGCGAATCGCCGGCGATCCAGATCGGGGGATAGGGTTTCTGCACCGGCCGGGGATGGCAGTAGGCGTCCTTCAGCCGGAAGTACTTGCCCTCGAAGCTGAAGACGTCCTCGGTCATCAGCCCGCGGATGACGTGAAGGGATTCGTCGAGGCGCGCGATGCGGACCAGGCCGTCGTCGCTCCAGGCGTCGAATCCGTAGGACTTGCACTCGGCGGCGAACCATCCCGAGCCGGGCGCCAGGATGACCCGCCCGCCGGTGATCTCATCCAGGGTGCAGGCGATCTTCGCCGTCAGGCCGGGATGGCGGAACGTGTTGTTCATGGCGTGCCCGCCGAGGCGGACGCGCTCGGTCCTGGCGCCGATGGCGGTAAGCGCCGTCCAGAACTCGAGGATCGGCTTGCCGCGGTCGAGGTGCGCGTTCTCGACGTGATCGGGGATCCACACCGAATCGAAGCCCAGGTCCTCGGCGATGTGGGCCATCTCGAGGGTGTAGGCGAACCCGGACGACTTCGCTCCCATCTCGCCCTGGATATTCAGGCGGATTCCGAATTTTGGCTTGGCGGCCATGTCTTTCCTTCCGACGGCAGTTATTTGCCAACGGCGACGGTGGCTGCCCCGCAGCGTTCGGTGGCGACGGTGAAGGCGGCGACCTTTTCGGTGTCGAGGACGGGGACGAAATCCGGCGACAGCACGACGGCGCCGCCGTCCATGGGCAGGGGCTCGGCGAAGACGCCGCCCACCGGCCTGAGGAAGCCGTTGAGCTCGCCGGCGTTGCGGATGCCCCGTGCGGCGACGCACGCCTCCATCCAGCACCCGATGTCGGAGGAGACGCCGTTGCCGAGGACCGGCTCCATGCCGCGCGCCCGGATGTGTTCAAGGGCGTCCGCCAGGCGATCGAGCCCCCCCATCTTCAACAGCTTGAGCTTGATGAACGCGGCCGCCCCGAGATCGGCGGCGCGGTCGATGTCCCCGACCCCGAAGATGGATTCGTCGAGCATCATCGGCAGGCGCGAGACCTCGGCCACGGCCCGGGCCGATTCCCAGTCGCCCGCCGCGCAGGGCTGCTCGAAAAGCTCGATGCCGTCGGCGTCCACCGCGGCGACGAAACGCAACGCGTCGCCGCGGCCGTACCCCTGGTTGCCGTCGAGGCGCAGCATCGCCCGTCCGGCGACGGCGCGCTGGATCACGGCGACCCGCGCCAGGTCGGCCTCGAGGTCGAATCCCACCTTCACCTTGAGCGTGCCGTACCCCTGCCCGAGCAGGCCCTCCACCTCGTCGGGGATGGCCGCGTGATCGGTGCCGTTGACCGGGCCGAGGAGGGGCACGCGGACCTCGGCCGATGGCGCGAGGATCGGATTTCCCTCCACCATCTCGATGGCCGTGGTCAGGGCGGTGACGGCGAACGGGTAGTCGTGCAGCCATCGCGCCAGGTAGTCCCTGGCCGCCGTCGTGGTCTGGCCGGCCAGGTCCCGGCCGCGGTCGCGGCAGAACGCCCACGCATCCTCGACCGTCTCTCCGCCATAGGCGGCGAGCAGGGTGGCCTCGCCGTAGCCGACGCGCCCCTGGTCGTCGCGGGCCTCGACGACGATGGTGTCGAAGTGGGCGAGGTCGCCGAAGGCAAGGTGGTAGGGAACCTTGAGCGGCAGCTTCAACAGGTGCAGGTCGAACCCGCGCAGTTTCATGGAATTTCTCCACTCGACGGCGGCTGGTCGTCGATGATCCGGGTGCGGTGCATGATGCGTCGGGCCCGCGCATCGAAGGTGGCGTCGCCCATGTCCCGGCCCGGGCCGATGCCCCGGACTTCCCCGCCAGGGGCGTCGGATACGGGCACCACCTGGGCGCCGGAAGTGCGGTCCAGCGGGCAGGGCGCTTCGCCCATCCCTTCGACCTCCTGGCTAAAACCCCCGACAGATACCCAATACGTAGACAAAAAGGCGGTGTGAAGTCCAAAAAAATCCCATGGCGTCGTTCTCCCTCCCTTGCCGCGTTTCCCAGGCGGCGGCGCCCCGTATCGCCTTCACCATCCGCGATCGCACCGGCCCAGGGGCCTCGTTCGGTCGCAACCGGGGACCGATTGTGGTATAATGTCCGGGCTCGTTGGCGACACCGGTGGGAGGAACGGCCAATGAAACGTCCCGGCATTTACCTGGCATTGTGCGCGGGTCTCGCAACCGCTGGTTTCCTGCATGCCTCCGCTTTGGCGCAGGAGCAGGGCAACGGAGAGGTCTATTCGGAGGAACAGTACCACGAGACGCAGGCGCTCATCGACCGCATGCAGGCGAAGATCGACAGCATAAACAGCGCCGCATCGGAACGTGACAAGGAAATCGAGTTCCTCAACAAACAGATAGAAGACGCCATACAAGTGATGGCCAGCGGGCGCGAGGACAATGTGGCGCTGCGCGAAAACAACCAGCACTTGAAAGGCGAACTGAAGGATGTCTACGCGACGGAGGGCGACCTGAGCGTGCGGCTGACCGAACTCGCCGGCGAAAAAGAGACGGCGGTGGCGGCCCTTCGGTCCGAGGTCTCGGCCCTCAACGACCGCCTGTTGAGCGAGCAGGAGACGAGCACGGGTCTGCGCGGGGAACTCGGCGATCTCGCGGCCAAGCTCGGTGCCGTCGCCACCGAGAAGAAGAGCCTCGAGGAAGAGCTTGACCAGGTCCGCCAGGCCCTGGCGGCCAACGAGAAGACCATGGAATCGCGGCGCCAGGAGATCGCCGGCCTGAATCGCGAAATCGCGGCGCTCAAGAAAGCGCGGGCGGCAATGGAAAGCAAGGTCGCCGACCTGGGCCACCGGCTCAAGAGTGCCGCGGAAAAGAACGTCCGGGAGATATCCTCCTACCGCTCGGAGTTCTTCGGCCGCCTGCGCAAGGTGCTTGGCGGCAATCCGGATATCCGGGCCGTCGGCGACCGCTTCGTGTTTCAGTCCGAGGTCCTGTTTCCATCGGGCTCCGCCGAGCTTGACCCGAACGGCCGGTCGACGCTGACACGACTGGCCGAAACCCTGAAGGATGTCGCCAAGAAAATCCCCGCCGACGTGAACTGGATGTTGCGCGTCGACGGTCACACCGACCGTGTCCCGATCAAGACCTGGGCGTACCAATCGAACTGGGAGCTGTCGACCGCGCGCGCCACGTCCGTGGTGAAATTCCTCGTCCGGCTGGGCCTGGCGCCCGAGCACCTGGCGGCGACCGGATTCGGCGAATATCGGGCCCTGGATCCGCGTGACGACGAAATCGCCTATCGCCGCAACCGGCGCATCGAGTTCAAGCTGACTCAGCCGTAGGGGTTCGCGGTAGCCGCGGTATCGTTTCGGCGGCGGCGTGCGCCGTCGCCGTCCCGATCAACCGCCGTGGCGTTAATCCGAATGGCATCGGGGGCCGACGGCGGCCCCCCGGTTAGGTGCCGGGCTGCGGGACGATCCTGAGATAGGGCTTCGGAGCGTTCCAGCCTTGCGGGTACTTTGCCTTGGCGTCCTCGTCGCTCACCGCGGGCACGATGATCACGTCCTCGCCGTGCTTCCAGTTGACCGGCGTCGCCACCTGATGGGTGGCCGTGAGCTGCAGCGAATCGATCACCCGCAGCACTTCGTCGAAGTTGCGGCCGGTGGCCATTGGATAGGTGATCATCAACTTGATCTTCTTGTCCGGTCCGATGACGTACACGTTGCGCACCGTCATGTTGTCCATCGCGGTGCGCCCCTTGGCGCCGCCGGTGACATTCGGATGGATCATGCCGTAGAGCTTTGCCACCGCGAGATCGGAATCACCGATCATGGGGTAGTTCGGCGCCTGCCCCTGGGTCTCCTCGATGTCTTTGGACCAGGCTTTGTGGTCTTCCACCGAGTCGACGCTGAGACCGATGACCTTGACGTTCCGTTTTTCGAACTCGGGCTTGAGCGTGGCCATGTAGCCGAGTTCGGTGGTGCAAACCGGCGTGAAGTCCTTGGGGTGCGAAAACAGGATCGCCCAGCTGTCGCCGATCCAGTCGTGGAAGCTGATCGTGCCCTCCGTGGTTTCGGCGGTGAAATCGGGGGCCGTGTCTCCGAGTTGCAGGGTCATGGTTCCACTCCTCCTTGAGATCGACGGGCCCGCCGCCCGGCCGTCCTTGCCGGTGTGCGCCTTGCCGGTACGGGGCCCGTTCTGATTTTCCCGACAATCCCCAGGTTACCCCTGGGTTGACGGCAGCATACCAGATCGTGGGGTCGTGTGAAGCCGCGTGGCGCCGTTTGCCGGGAACCGGACCACGCCCGGCCCAGCGGGTCAGGTAGCCGGTCCCCCCAGGGGCTCCGGTGGACGGGACCGGCGGCGCGAAGCCGGTGATACAGGCGCTAGGGATCGGCGGGGAAATGGTGAATCAAAATCCAGGCGGATCGCTTGCCCCGTGCCGGGAGGCGTTCCGCCGGCTTGATCCGGCCGCTCCCGGGGACGGCCGGGCTACCGTGCGGGTCTCAGGCGCCACCACCCGTTTTCGTTGACCGAATAGATCGGCTGGTAGTGGCGCACGTTGCGGGAATCCACCACCTGGCCAATCTGATTGTCGAGGAGGAGGATCTTGCCGTTGAAATATACGCTGAGAATCGCGTGGGCGATCCTCAGGTTCATGTCCTGAAGGACGACGATGCGCATCGTGTCAGCCTTCCAGCCGAGGGCACGCAGCGTCAGGTACTTGGCGATGGCGTAGTCCTCGCAGTCGCCGTCTTTCCTGAAGAACTGCAGGGGCGAGGCCCAGTAATCCCTCACCCCCCAGTTGATGGGATCGATGATATACCGGGCCTTGTTCATATACCGGTTGACGCTGTCAAGCTGTCCGCCGGGCGTTGCGTTCCGGTTGTAGGCGATCAATTTCTGCCAATTATCGTAGTAACACTTGGTGAACAGCGTCGCCTCGCACGGCCCCTTTTTTTCCGCCATCTGCCTGAAATGCCGCTCCAGGGCGCCTGTCCACTTGGGAAACGGTCTCAGTCCCTTGCGGGGGATTTCCACGGCGCCGAATATGCCCGCCGTCTTGGCCTGGGCGGTCGTCGTGCCGCCGGCAAGGGCCAGGGCGACGACGCCGAACAGGACGGCCAGGATGTCGCGGCGCATCGTTTTTGGCATCAGGGGCATGCCGTCGTCCTACCGTCCTTTGCCGATACCTGAAAATTGGTAAGGGACGGTGCCACGGGGCGTTTAATATTCGCTTAAAAACACCCGGGACCGGTGGTCGGAGATGTGAATCGCGGACGCGCCTCAATCTTCCGGCAGGACGATCACCGAGTCCTCCCGATTTCCCCATTCCCCCCAGGATCCCAGGTAGTTCCGCACCTTGGGGTAACCCAGCATCTTGAGGGCGAGATAGGTGTTGGCGGAGCGGTAGCCGCCCTGGCAGTAGGGGATGATGGTCTTGTCCGGCGTGACGCCCCGGGATTCGTAGAGTTCGCGGATTTCCCCGGCCGGCCGGAAGGCCCCCTTGGCGTCCAGATGGTCCCGCCAGCAGACATGCACGGCGCCCGGAATCGTCCCCACGCGCCGGGCCCGCTGTTCGGTGCCCCGGTATTCGGACTCGCGCCGGGTGTCCACCAGGACGACGTCGGGATCGTCGATGGCGCTATGAACGTCGAAACGGGTGGCCAGACGGTCCAGTCTCCGGCCGCCCTTGCAGGCGGCGTACTCGACCGGAGCCGCCGCCGCCGTCAGGTCATAACCCGCCTCTTCCCAGGCCTGCACGCCCCCGTCCAGAAGCTTGGCGTCCGGATGGTCGAGGACCTCGAGCAGCCAGACGCCGCGCGCCGCCCGTTCGCCGGACTCGCCGTCGTAGCAGACGACGGTCTTAGGGTCGCTTACGCCGCGCATGGAGAACAGGTTCTTGAACATCGACAGGAAGGCGTTCAAGGGCGCTTCGGCGGTGTCGTTGAGACTGATGCCATAGAGGTCGAAATGCGCCGTCCCCTCGATGTGGCCGGTGGCGTATTCGTGGGCCGCGCGCACGTCGATGAGGGCGACCTCGTCGAGGCGCGCTTTCAGATCGGCGGCGGTGATCAGATGTTTCGGTTCGGCGAATCCTTTGTACGACATCGGGGCGAAACTCCCTGGTAACGTTGTGCGTCGGCGGACCAATCGAGCGGCCTGCCATCGAGTCCTTTTCGCGCCGCCGGGTCTTCCGACGCCTGCCGGGGTCGGCGAGTCATACAACTTCGCGGTTTGACGGAAAAGGCGTTTCGTCGTGGCCGGGGCCTCGGCGGGCCTTTCGGCCCGGCGCTTTGAAGATCGCCGGATCGTTCGTGTATAATCGGGCTTCCGGGGGCCCGGGGCGCGGAAACCGTTTTTCCGGGACGATGAGGAAAGCGAGGCAGGGGGATTTAATGCCAGAGGTTGTCCATCCCGTCGTTCTCTCCGGGGGCGCCGGCACCCGGTTGTGGCCCGTATCGCGGACCCTCTATCCCAAACAGTTGCTGCCCCTCGTCTCCGCGCGCACCATGCTGCAGGAGTCGGTGCGGCGGGTGGCGGGCAAGGGGTTCGCGCCGCCCGTGGTGGTGTGCAACGAAGAGCACCGCTTTCTCATCGCCGGGCAGTTGCGCGAACTGGACATCGCGCCGGCGAAGATGGTGCTTGAGCCGGGCGGGCGCAACACGGCGCCGGCCGCCGCGGTGGCCGCCCTTTTGTTGGCCGGGGACGATGCGGACGCGATGATGCTTTTGCTCCCCTCGGATCATGTCATCGAGGACGTTCCCCGGTTCCTGGCGGCGGTCGAAAGCGCCGCCGGCGCCGCCGGCGAGGGCGCCCTGGTCATGTTCGGGGTGCCGCCAACGGGGCCGGAAACCGGATACGGCTACATCCGCCGCGGCGCCCCGTACGACGGTGCCGAGGGGTGCTTCCGGGTCGCCCGGTTCGTTGAAAAACCGGACCTGGAAGAGGCGCGCCGGCTGGTGCGCGCCGGCGATTACGACTGGAACAGCGGTATTTTCCTGGTCCGCGCCGGGCGCTATCTGGAAGAGCTGGAGCGCCTGAAGCCGGAAATGCTCGGGTACTGTCGCCGGGCGGTCGCGGATGGGGTGGAGGAGCAGCAGGGCTGTCTGCGCCTGGACGGCGGCGCGTTCGCCAGGATCGAGCCCCTGTCCATCGACTACGCGGTGATGGAGCACACCGAAAGAGCGGCGGTCGTTCCCGTGGACATGGGATGGGCCGACGTGGGCTCGTGGTCCGCGTTGTGGGAGATGGGTGCCAAGGACGGCGACGGGAACGTCGCCCTGGGAGACGTCATCGCCCACGACACCAGGGATTCCTACATCCGCAGCGACGGCCGGCTGGTCGCCGCCCTGGGCCTGGAGAACATGGTGGTGGTGGCCACCGACGACGTCATCCTGGTGATGTCCCGGGACATGGCCCAGAACGTCCGCAAGGTCGTCGACGACGTGGAGAGGGCCGGGCGGACGGAGCACACCGTGCATTCCAGGGTCTATCGGCCGTGGGGATATTACCAGAGCATCGATACCGGAGACCGCTTCCAGGTCAAGCGCCTGCACGTCGATCCGGGGCAAAAGCTCAGCCTCCAGATGCATCACCACCGGGCGGAACACTGGGTTGTCGTCAACGGCACGGCCAAGGTCACACGCGGCGACGACACGGTTCTCGTGCACGAAAACGAATCCATCTTCCTCCCGCTGGGCGTGAAACACGCCCTGGAAAATCCCGGCGACGCGCCTTTGCTGGTGATCGAGGTGCAATCGGGGGACTACCTGGGCGAAGACGATATCGTCCGCTTTGAGGACCGCTACGGGCGCGCGCCCGCGGCCAATACCAAGGAGCGCGACTGACCCGCCGGCCCGTGTCGCCCCGGGGGGCACCGGGGGGTGTCCCCCCGCGACCCCTGGGGGGCCGCCGGACCCCGCGTGCGGCCGGTGCACGGGATGCGGTTTTGATGTCGGCGTCGGATGCCGGCGTCGGATGTCGGCGCGCCCGATCGGCGGGACGGCCGCTCACGCCGTCGGGGCGTGCCGTTTTTCCGCCCTCGGGGGTTCCACCTCGTCCGCGTAGGCGCGCAGGGCGGCGACCACCGTCGGATCGTACTTTCCGGGGTTGTCTTCGAGGATTTTCACGGCTTCCCCACTGGATATGGTGGGGCGATAGGCGCGCGGTTCGATGCGCGCGCAGTACACGTCCGAGACGCCGATGACACGCCCGAGCATGTTGATCGCGTCGCCCTGCAAAGCCCTCGGATACCCCGTACCGTCAAGGCGTTCGTGCATCTGCGCCACCGTCTCGCATACCGGCAGGCCGAAGTCGATGTCCTTCAGGGTCGCCTCGAGGTGTTCGATATGGCCCTTGAGGATTTCCATTTCGTCGGGCGAGAGCCTGGATTCCTTGGCCAGGATCTCCCGGGGGATCGACAGTTTCCCGACCTGGGACAGGTTGGCCGCCATCTCCAGGGCCGCGATGTCCTCCTCCGACATGGACAGCCGGCGGCCGATTTCCGCGCAGATCTTGCCCATGCGGCGGGAATGACCGGCCAGATAGGGGTCGTGCATTTCAATGGTGTGCACAAGGGCCGACACCGTGGCCCGGCCCGCCTTCTCCAGTTTCTGCTGCTGTTCGATGATCTCGGTGACGTCCCGGGCGACCGAGACGATCCCGATCACGTCCCCGTCGTCGTTGCGCAAGGGGACCTTCGAAATGGTGAGGAAACGTTTTTCCGAAAGCACCTCGAGCTCTTCGTCGGTGACCGTGACACTGCCCGTGGCCAGCACCTTTTCGTCCGACACGCCTAAGCGCTCGGCCGCCGCGGGACCGAAGATCGACGCGTCGTCGTGGCCGACAACCTCCTCGACCTCGCGCCCCACCGCATGGGCGAAGGCGGGGTTGGCGTAGATGTAGGTGCCGTCCAGGTCCTTGAGGCCGATGCGCTCATCGATGGAGTTGTTGATGCTGTCGAGAAGGCGGCGCTGGGCCTGGATCTGCGATGCCAGCTCGTGATACTGAACGGCCAGGGCCCGGTTGTCCTCGCCGACCTGCCGCCACCAGACGGCGACGAAGGCCGCCGCCATCAGTACCGTCGTCAACAGCGCCAGGCCGCCGCCGACCACGCGGTAGGTCGTCAGCGGCGAGAGGGCGGTCACCTGGTCCACCTCCTGCACCACCAGCCAGGGCGTCTGCGTGACCGCGGCGCCGGCCGAAAACACGGCGGTGTCGCCGCCAAGGCTCATCCGCCGGGCAAAAAGAAGGGGTCCCGAATTCGCCGGTACGTCGGCGCCCGGGATCGGACGCAGGTGGGGCTTGCCCGAGGGGTCCACCGCCTCGGCGCCGGCCGCCGTGACCTGAACCAGGCGGGTCCGTTCCCCCGTCTCGTCAAGGGGGCTCGGTGCGAGAATGCCGGCAAGCTTTTCGGTGGCGGGAACGGTGATCAGCAGGACGCCCACGGTCCGCCCGGCCGCCCCGGCGTCGACCGTTTGCGGCGCGGCGAGGGGGAACAGGATGTCCAGCGCCAGGCCGTCTTCGGTGGCGCGCAGCGGCAATACCGTTCGCCGGCCGGTTTCGTAAACGGCCTGCGCCGCGCTCCTCTGGGCGGCGATGAGGCTGGGCGCGGACGCGTTCGCCAGGTAGGCCTGGCCTTTGGGTCCGATGAGGTAGGCCCCGGCGATATTGCTCTGCTCCGCGAAATCGGTGACGGCGACCTGCATGTAGGGGAGCTGGTCGCGCAAGGGGCGGGAAAGCGCGCTGCTCCCGCCCTCGAGGCCGACCTCCGCCGCGAACAACTTGAACAGGTTGCTTTCGGTCAGCCGCGTCGCATGCTGGGCCACGCCCTCAAGCCAGGTGGCGAAGACCTCGGCGCGCACCGTGGCGGTGATCTCGACCCGTTGCTGGACCCGGGCGACAAGCTCTTCCTCCCGGTTTTGCACCATCAGGACGAGGGTCAGAACCGCCACCGCGACCAGTCCCGCGATCACGACCGCGCCGCGAAAGACCGTCCGCCTGACGTTGGGCCGGCTCTGCGCGAGGGCATGACCCGAGATCAGGTCCTTGACGTCGGGGCCGGTTGCACCCCCTGCCATCACCGGGTCCCCCGCGCCGTTTCCCCGGCGGCCACGGCGGCCGCGGCGGGGACGACGATGTGCGCCCAGCGGGTTGTCTCGTTGACGGAATAAAACGGAACGTAATATTTCACGTCATTCTGCGTCAGAACATTGTTTGAAACACTATCCAGGATATAAATTTCACTTTCATGGTAGACGGCAAGAAACGAATGAACTTTATTTCTCAATACATCCTTGGCGACGACGATGCGTAGCTGCCCGTTGGTGAAGCCCAGCTCCCGCAGGGTGAAGAACTTTACGATGGCGAAGTCCTCCGAATCGCCCGACCGGGCGATGAATTCCAGCGGCGACGCCCAATACTCCCCGGCGCCGTAGTTTTCGTCGTCGGGCTTTTCGGACCAGGTGTTGAGGAAGCGGTTGACCTCCGACAACTGGTCCAGCGGCGCCCGGGAGCGCAGTCCCTGAATCATTGCCCGCCAGGCCATGATCTCGGCGGAGGCGCACGCATCGACGCTGGCGTCGCAACGGTCCACGGCCTTTTTCTCGTCCCCGATCTTGTTCAGGACCCGCGTCCATTGGGGCAGGGCGGCAAGGTTGTCGGACGCGATCTCCACCGCACCGAGGAGGGGCGGGGGTGCCGCCGCCGCGCCGCCGGGCCCGGCGTCGGCGCTCAGCGTCCCGCCGCGTTCGCGTCCCTGGGCAAGGGCGCTTCCCGTCGGCGACAACGCGGACGCGGCGACGATCACGAACAGCAACAGGAGCGGGTATCGCACGCTCATCGTTCCGTCAGAGCCCGGTCTCTCGCCTTGAGAATCGGTTTGAGAAGGTAATCGAGAACCGTCTTGCGGCCGGTCAGGATATCGATGCTTGCCACCATGCCGGGAATGATGGGCAGGACCTTGCCCCGGTGCACGAGCTCGTTCTTATCCGTCCTGACGATGATCTGGTAATAGCTGTCGCCGCGCTCGTCGACGATGGTATCGGCGCTGATGCGCTCCAGCTTGGCCTTCAGGCCGCCGTATATGGAAAAATCGTACGCCGTCAGTTTGACGGTGGCATCCTGGCCCGGTTTGAGAAAGGCGACGTCGGCGGGCAGGACGCGGGCCTCGACCAGCAACGTGTCGTCCAGCGGCACGACTTCCATGAGGTTCATGCCGGGCGACACCACACCGCCGATGGTGCGGATATTCATCTTCTTCACGATGCCCTTGACGGGCGAGCGGATGTCCGTGCGGAGCACCCGGTCCTTGGCGGCGAGGATGGATTGCTCCACCTGGGCAAACTCGGCCCTGCGGATATTCAGCTCGCTCAGGGCCTCGGAACGGAAGTTCAGGTACTTTTCCTCGATTCGGCGGGTCGCCTCCTGCACCGCCGACTTCGCCCTGGGCAGGGCCAGGATGGTGGCCTTGATCAGGCCTTCCAGGTCGTTCACCTCGCGTCTCAGCCGCAAGAGATTGATTTTCGGAACCACGCCGTTTCGCACCAGGGGCTCCGTCATCTCCATCTCTTCGTGAAGGAGTACCAGGCTGGACCGGTTTTGTTTCAGTTGCCCCCTGAGCTCGGTCAGTTCCTGCTTGCGTTGTTCCACCTGTTTGCGAAGGATGCCGAGCTGCGATTTCAGGTCCGCCCGGCGGGCGTTGAACAAACTGCGCTCGTTGACCGCCACCTGCCGCGCCTCGGCCATGAGTTCGGGCGGGAATTCGAGCGCGCTGCCTTCGGACTCGGCGGTGAGGCGGGCGACCTGGCCCATCAGGCTGTAGTACGCCGCCGTCTGTTCACCCAAACGGGAGGCGAGGCCGGTGTCGTCGATACGAAGGAGGATCTGGCCCGCCTCGACCATGTCCCCTTCCTTGACCAGGATCTTTTTCAGGATTCCGCCTTCCAGGTTCTGGATCACCTGCACCTGCGATGACGGAATGACCGTCCCCTGGCCGCGGGTGACCACGTCGACCTCCGCCCACCATGCCCAGGTGACGGCCGCCACGAAGAACAGGACGATAAAGATCAACAGAAGAATGGCCACCGGGCGCGGGCCCCGGACCTGGGCCGCGGTGACCTCGGAGGCGAAATCCGCGTCACTCCATTGTTCGGTGCTGGCCATGATGCCTCACCACAGGTCCCGTATTAACCGTCGTCTTTGGCTTTGCTGTGTTGTTTCGCTCTGTTCAGTATCTCGTCGCGCGGTCCGTCGGCGATGATGCGCCCCTGGCTCAAGACGATAAGCCGGTCGACGAGATGGAAGAGCGAGGGCCGGTGGGTGATCAGGATAAGAGTCTTGCCGGTCAACAAACCCTTGAGGCGGTTTGCGAACTGCCTTTCCGACGTCAGGTCCATCATGCTGGTCGGTTCGTCAAGCAACACGATCGGTGGATCGGGCACCAGCCCCCGGGCCAGGGCGATGCATTGACGCTGGCCTCCGGACAACGTCTGGCCCCGTTCGCCGACGATGAGGTCGTAGCCGTGCGGGTGGCGGCTGATGAATTCGTGCACGCCGGCCCGCGAGGCGGCCCGGTAGATCATCTCGTCGTCGGCGTACGGGGTGCCCATGGCGATGTTGTCGCGCACGGTTCCGTGGAACAGAATCACGTCCTGCAGGATGACGCCGACGGAGCGGCGGATATCGACGGGGTCGATCTGGCGGACGTCCGTGCCGTCAATCAGGACGGCGCCGTCGCTCGGCGCATACAGGCTGATCAGGAGTTTCGAAATCGTGGTTTTGCCCGAGCCGATGGGACCCAGGATGCCTACCCGTTCCCCCGGTTTGATGTGGAACGACACGTTCCTCAAGGCGGGAATGTCGCTACCGGGGTAGTTGAAGGTCACGTTCTGGAACTCGATGGCCCCTTTGCCGATGGCCCGGCTCAGGAAATTCTTCTCCGACGGGCGTTCGACGGGCAGGGACATGATCTGGTTGAGGTTCTTCAACGACGTCATCGACTGCTGGAGCCGGGACAGCAGGCCGGCCACCATGGCCAGGGGGGCCATTGTCCGTCCGGTCAGGATGGTGCACGCGATCAGCGCGCCGATGGTCATTTCGCCTTCCTGGATGCGGAAGACGCCCATGACGACGACCCCGACGATCACCAGTTGCTGGGCCGTCGCGGCAATCTGGATACCCAGTTGCGAGACGGTCCGGGCGCGCAGGCCGGAGCGGGCGGCCAAGCCGACGAAACGTTCCCATTCACGCTGCATCTTGCCTTCCGCGCCGAGGCTCTTGACGGTTTCCAGGGCGCCGATGGTCTCGACGATGATGCCGTGCTTCTGCGAGGTTTCCTGCGTCGTCGTCTGGATCGCGGCGCGCAGGGGGAACTGCACGAACAGTCCGGCCACGATGACGATGGGAACCACCGCCATGGGCACAAAAACCACCGGCCCGCCGACCATCCAGATGACGAGGAGGAACAGTCCGAGGAACGGAACATCGACCAGGGTCACGAACGTGGCCGAGGTGAAGAAGTCCCTCAGGGATTCGAAATCGCGAAGCTGATTGGCGAAGGCGCCGGCCGAGTTGGGGCGCGCCGCCATCTGGATATTGAGGACCTGGGCGAAGATTCGGCTGGACAGCACGACGTCGGCGCGCTTTCCGGCACCATCGACGAAATACCCGCGCAGGGTCCTGAGCACGAGATCGAAGCCGATGACCGTGGCGATCCCGGCGGCCAGGACCCAAAGGGTTTCGGTGGCCTGGTTCGGAACCACCCGGTCGTAAACGTTCATGACGAACAGGGGGCTGGCAACGGCAAACGTGTTGATCAGGATGGCGGCGATGATAACGTTGACGTAGGTGCCGGAAAACATGCCCAGGGTGCCCCAAAACCACGAACCCGCCTGTCCCGACGGGCCCTCCTGGCTGTGACGGCGGAAGCTGAACTGGGGACGCACGAAGATCGCGTACCCGTCGTAAATCTCCAACAGCTCGTCGGTGGGTATGGTCTGCGTTCCGAGGCCGGTTTCGGGCAGGATGACCTCGGACTGTCTTCCCGGCATGTGGCGCACGAGAACACAGGCCGAGCGGTCCTTCAACAGCAGCACGACCGGCAGAACGACGTCGGGAATCTTGCCCAGCTTGCGCCGGACGATGCGGGCGCTCAGCCCGGCGCGCTCGGCGGCGCGCAGGAAAAGCGGCGGCGTCAATTTGTTGTCTTCCAGCGGCAGGCCCGTGGTCATGGATTCGGCCGACCGGGGGCTGCCGAAGATCTTGGTCAGCGCCACCAGGCACCCGGCCAGCGCATCCTGGGCGTCGGCCGACATTTCCGAAGGGTGCAGCTCCCAGCCGGATTCCTCCGCTCGCGCGGCCGATGACTCGCCCGCAGCGTCGGCAGGACGCTTTCCCCCATCCATGGGATCGGCAATCCCCTCGGCGACGTCCTTGGTGAGGATCCTCGCCTTCGCCATGGGCGCCGGTTCCCCAACCGTCCGGGCAGCGGATTCCGCGTTCCCCTCGGACGCCGCGGGATTCGCCGCTGTCGGGTTGGTTACCGGCGGATCGGACTTATTCTCCGTCTTCGCAGCGGTGCTCATTTCCGGGCCGTTCCCCGTGATCTCCCATTGGAAAGAGTGCAAAAAGGGCGACCGGCAAGCAAGCCAAATCCGACCGGCGCGATCACCAAAGGGTACGCCAGATGGTCATACCGCGATGCCGTGAATAAAACATTAATCAAAATTAACCGCCTTGTCGCGGACGATCTCCCGTTGACCCGCTGTCGGCCGGGAATCTCTTGAATCTTCGTTTCAGAGGCTGTTCCGGCCCCCCCGGGGATTAGGGCCGGGCGGGGGGGCTGCGGCCATCGGCGGCACATTGCCCGCTTGTCGTCAAAGGCGGAGATTCTTCACCGGAAGGAAGGCGGGGTGGCGCTTCGCGTCGCGGTTTCGGGAGGGGGACGGCGCAACCGGGACAGGCCGGTTTAACAATGTTTTAAACAGGGAAGTGTTAAGGATTTTGTGTGGTCGGGGAGTGTTGTTAGGATCACGTGACTCTGGCGCCGTACCGGATAAGCTCCCGTTGCCGGCCCGACGGCCTGGGCGTTGGTGGACATTCCGGGCAATCGATGGAGCATGTGTGTGACGGTGCAAGCACTCGAGACCGAACTTCGGCGCAGAATAGAGCGCGAGGCGTCGGATCTGAAGCCGACCAGGCTGACCCTGGATACGGTTTCCTGGGGCGACGGGCCGGACGCGGGCAAATTCTGGATTCCGGAAGATCTGGCGCCGCTCTGGAGCACGCCGGCCTACGACGATCTGACGCCGCAACAGCGCCTGCGCTACAACCACTACTTTGCCCTGCAGATGGCCGAGGAATTCATCTGGCTGGAGAGGTATCTGATCATTGCCGCGCTGACGAATCTGGTGCGGGGGGAGGTGCCGACGCCATCCCTGCGTACCCTGCTCGAATCCTTCGTCACCGACGAGCAACACCATAACGCCAGTCTTTACCGGCTGCTGGAGCTGGCGCGTCCCGACATTTACGAAAACAGCCCGTTCTACTTTTTCGTCCCGCCGCGGAATGTTTCCTTTCTCATCGGCGTGATGGCCCGTCTGCCGCGGTTGCTGTCGGCTTGGGGGCTGTTCGCCGGGACGTTGGAGGAGCAGACGATTCTGATAAGCCGGAGATATCGGGACGGGAATGAGGATATCGACCCGGTGTTTGCTTCGGTTTACATCCTTCATGCCCAGGACGAGGCGCGCCACTGCAAGCTCGATTCGATGATTGCGGATTGGTTGATGACGGGCCAGCATGGCTGGGCCGAACAGGTGAACGCCAAGGTTCTCGGCATCGCGTTTCAGGCCTATTACAGCGTCGATTGGGGTTACGACAGACCCATCAGACGGCTCGTCGCCGACTTTCCGGATCTTCGCGACCGGGAAGCCGGGATGATCAGGCAGGCGATGAGCGCCCGCTCGGCAACGTATACCGACTCTTTGTTGAATCGGTCGACCTCCCCCATCACGACCAGAAACGCGGAGCGTTACGAGATGCTTGATCGGGCCATTCGCCGTCTCGCCCCATAGCCCATCATTCCACCGATTGACCGGCCTCCGGAAAAAGGCGAACGGCAATGGCGCGCGCAAGACACGTTGAGGAAAGACGGGCCCGTGGCCGACGGACGGCCGTGTACGCACTGGCGGCAGGCGCGCATACGGGTTCAGCCCATTGATTTCGGCAGGCCTCCACATAACCCGGCCGGACGGGTTCGTGTTCGGCGCTTCCGGGTCGGTCATGGTCCGCGAGCTTGTCCTGTTCAAGTCCGACCTTACCCGGACGGCATGGTACAGGAACGGCGATGGCCCGCCGCGGGTGACCCTGCCTGACAACCTGCGCATGCATTGGCTGCCGCGCGAGGAGTGGCGGTCCAGACCCGAGATATTGGATACACCGCCCGAAACGGTGGAGACCCGCTACCAGACGGGCGACAGGTGCCTGATCGGACTGGATACCGATACAGGCCGGGTCATCTACCACCTCTGGGTCAGCGAGACGGGGGCCTATACCCAATGGATCTTCAAATTTATCGACGTCTTGCCGGGACATGTCCTGATCCACGACGTTTGGGTGCACCCGGATTACCGGGGCGGGAACGTCCATTGGGCGGGGGCGTCGATGGCCTGCCAAGAGGCGGTGCGTTGCCGGTGCCCGGGCGTTATCGCCGGTGTCGAGGAACACGAGTTCTTCCTGTTCGCGGCAAAGTATGCGCGTCTCGGCCTGGTGCTGATTGTTCCATACCGCGCCGTGGTCGGGATAAAAGTCTTCGCCATGAAGATACACTTCCGCCGTACCCCGTCGCGCGCCTTGTTCAATTTCACCCGCAAATTACAGGCCCGCTATCCGGCCACCTGTATGGATGGCGACATGGAAATACGGGCCGGCGCGGCGTCCGATCCCGTCCCGGTGGGAATTCCCGACCGGTAACGCGCATGGAACCGGCGGCTTTGCGGAGGTTGGTGAACCGGGGTCCATGCCGATCTTCTGCGCAGGATATCTAGGACAGCGGATCGCATCCAGGCATGTACATCCAGTTATTCGTAGCCATACCCGATTATCCCGAGGGCGCCGGGCCAAGTCCGGAAGTCGTCGCCAAAATCGGTGAAACCGCCGGGCGGCCCGGAACATCGGTCGATCTTTCGGGAAACGTGCAGGCTGCCAGCCAGCTTGAAAAGGCGATCAGGGAACGGGGGTGGCGCAAGGACGTGATCGTTCTGGGGCCTATTAAACGGCCCAAATTCGACATCGCGGATGTGATCGTGAACTGCATTTGCGATCCCGCGTTTCACCAGCGCTCGCTCGAAACTCTCGCCACGGTCATCAGCCAGTTCAAGATCCCCGTTCTCAATCACCCCTGGGCCGTGATGGGAACCAGCCGCGCCGCAAGCAGCTATGTATTGGGCCACCAGGCGGGCGTAAACATGCCCCTCACCAGCCGCTACGACGTTGAATCCGGGACCCTGGCCGAGCACCTTGAGCGCGTCGGGCATACGCTGCCCGTCCTCGGCCGCCCGGTTGGCGCCCATGGCGGACGCGACCTGTTGAGGATCGACTCGGCGGACAAGATTCCCCCTCCGCTCGACGGTCTTCCCGGCTTTCTCGTCACCGACTTCGTCGACTACGTATCCGCCGACGGTTTGTACAGAAAATATCGGGTGATCTACGTGAACGACCGGCTGTTCCGGCGCCATTTGGTGATTTCCGATTCGTGGAAGGTGGCCGGGGAAAGCCGCGATGTCATGCTCGCCCGGCCCGAGTTGATCGAGGAGGAGAAAACGTTTGTCGCCGGACAGGGCGGCGACTTCGAGGGCAGGATAATCCACCAGTTCCGCGCCCTGGGCCTCGATTTCGGGGTTGTCGATTTTACTATCGCCGAGGACGGAGGGATCACGATTTTCGAGATCAACCCCTGTTTCCAGATCACCGCAAGCATCCCTCCGGAAAGATGGGAAATCTGGAAGCACCTGGAGGACACCAACGAGATCATCGTCGACGCCCTCTTGGACGCCATGGAGGAACGGACCCGCGGGGCCGCCAAGACGGTTCGGACCGGCGTCGGGCGCGGCCGCTGATCGAGGGGCACGGCGACGGCGTTGCCCTGTCATGGCGCCAGGCGCGCCGATGCGCCGCCGGCGGCTGGCGACAGGGACCGGCGGATCATCGGAGATCGACGGCCAGGGTTCCCCATGGCGGCCCAGGCGGGTACCACGGCGGTGATCGGTGACGGCGGGACCGGCCCGCGGGAATTGCAATCCGCTGGTCGAACAGGCAAAATCGGACCCCCGATTGGAGCCGTGCCGGTCGATACCGGCCGTGGCATTCTGGCGCGATGGCAGAGCCGATGAATATCATTGTCACTGGAGGCGCCGGTTTCATCGGGTCCGCCGTGATCCGCCATCTCATCCGTTCAACCGACGCGACGGTGATCAATCTCGACAAGCTTACCTACGCCGGCAACCTGGACTCCCTGGCCGAGGTCGCGGACAGTCCGCGCTATCATTTCGAGAAAGTCGATATTTCCCACGGCGACGCCGTGCACGGGGTCTTTTCGCGCTACCGCCCGGACGCGGTGATCCACCTGGCGGCCGAAACCCACGTCGACCGCTCCATCGACTCCCCCGGGCCCTTTGTCGAGACCAACGTCGTCGGCACCTACACGCTGCTGGAGGCGGCGCGGGCCCACTGGAACGGCCTCGATGGCGCGGCCAGGGCGGCGTTCCGCTTTCACCACATCTCGACCGATGAAGTCTACGGCAGCCTCGGGCCCGAGGGCCTGTTCACCGAGGATAGCCCCTATAAGCCCAATTCACCCTACGCCGCCAGCAAGGCGTCGTCGGATCACATGGCTCTGGCCTGGTACCACACGTACGGACTGCCGGTCATCGTCACCAACTGCTCGAACAATTACGGCGCCTACCAGTTTCCGGAAAAACTGATCCCGCTGCTCATCCGCAACGGCCTCGCCGGCAAACCGCTGCCCCTCTATGGCAAGGGCGACAACGTGCGCGACTGGCTCTACGTGGACGATCACGCCGAGGCCCTGTACAAGGTGGTGTGCGAGGGGCGGCCGGGGGAGACCTACAACATCGGCGGACACAACGAGCGCACCAACCTGGAGGTCGTCCACGCGCTGTGCGCCCTGCTCGACGAACTGGCGCCGGACTCGGACCATCGGCCGCACGCCTCGCTGATCACCTTCGTCACCGACCGCCCCGGGCACGACCTGCGCTATGCCATCGACGCCACGAAGATACAGCGGGAGCTCGGCTGGAAACCGCGTGAAACCTTCGAATCGGGCCTGCGCAAGACGGTCGCGTGGTACCTGGCCAATCAGGGGTGGTGCGAGCGGGTCACGTCCGGAGCCTATCGCGGCGAGCGGCTGGGGCTCGAAGTCTCGGCCCCGGGCCGCTGAGGCGCTCCCCTGCCGGACCCGTACGGAAGGACCTTTCCGCTTCCATGAGTGCACGCGCCGACCACAAGTCCCCTAGCAGAAAGGGGATCATCCTTGCCGGAGGCGCCGGGACCCGCCTCTACCCGGCGACCCGTGTGGTCAGCAAGCAACTGCTGCCGGTCTACGACAAGCCGATGATCTATTACCCCCTGTCGACCCAGATGCTGGCCGGCATCCGCGATATCCTGATCATCACCACCCCCCACGACGCCGATCAGTTCCGCACCCTCCTTGGGGACGGCAGCCAATGGGGCGTCGAGCTTACTTACGCGGTGCAGCCGGAACCGGGCGGTCTGGCGCAGGCGTTCCTGATCGGCGAGCAATTCATCGGCGATCATCCGGTGTGCCTGGTTCTCGGCGACAACATCTTCTTCGGCCAGGGCCTGGCCGGGCGCCTGCAGCGCACGGCGGCGCGCGCCGAGGGGGCGACGATCTTCGCCTATTACGTGGTCGACCCCGAGCGGTACGGCGTCGTCGCCTTCAACGAGGCGGGCAACGCCACCAGCATCGAGGAAAAGCCGGCCCGGCCGAAATCCAGCTACGCCGTGACCGGACTTTATTTCTACGACAACGACGTGGTCGAGATCGCCAGGGGGCTGACGCCGTCGGCGCGCGGCGAACTGGAGATCACCGACGTCAACATGGCCTACGTGGCGCGGGGAACCCTCAAGGTGGAGCTGCTCGGGCGCGGCTCCGCGTGGCTCGATACCGGCACCCACGAGGCGCTCGCTCAGGCGATCGACTTCGTCCGCATCATCGAGGCCCGCCAGGGGCTGAAAATCTCCTGCCCGGAGGAGATCGCCTGGCGCATGGGATTCATCGACGCCGATCAGATGCGCCGGCTCGCCGAGCCGTTGGCGAAGTCGGGTTACGGCGAATACCTGCTCGCCCTGTTGCGCGAGGGTCCGTGAGGGCGGGGCCGGGCGCCATGAAGGTCAGGGAAACGCCGTTGCCCGGGGTGCTGATGGTCGAACCCGAGGTGTTCGGGGACGGCCGCGGTCTGTTTTTCGAAACCTATCGCGCCCAGCGCTACGTCGAGGCCGGCATCCCGGCGTCCTTCGTGCAGGACAACGTGTCGCTGTCCGAGCGCGGGGTGCTGCGCGGCCTTCACCTGCAGAACCCGAACCCCCAGGGGAAACTCATCTACGTCCTGGAGGGCGAGGTGTTCGACGTCGCCGTCGACGTGCGCGTCGGCTCGCCCACGTTCGCCCGCTGGACCGGCACGGTCCTGTCGGGCGAGAACAAGCTCCAGCTCTACGTCCCGGAAGGCTTCGCCCACGGGTTTTGCGTGCTCAGCGATACCGCGACGTTCGTCTACAAGTGCACCGACGTCTATACCCCGGCGTCCGAACTGTCCATTCTGTGGAACGACCCGGCGATCGGCATCGAGTGGCCGGTGGACGGGCCGCTGCTGTCGCCCAGGGACGCCGCCGCGCCACGGCTCGGCGACATCGATCCCGGCGGGCTGCCGCGCTACGCCGGGAGCGGGGGATGACGGGAAGCGGACCGGGTGCACGCCGGCCCATCCTGCTCACTGGCAAGACGGGCCAGATCGGCTGGGAGCTGGAGCGTGCCCTGGCGCCGCTTGCCCCGGTCGTCGCCCTCGGCCGCCGGGAGATGGACCTCACCGATACCGACGCCATGCGCCGGCGGGTCCGCGGCACGGACCCCGGCCTGATCGTCAACGCCGCCGCCTACACCGCCGTCGACGCGGCCGAGGAAGAGCCCGCCCTGGCCATGGCCGTCAACGGGACGGCGCCGGGCGTGCTGGCGGAGGAAGCGAAGCGGCTGGGTGTTCCCCTGGTCCATTTTTCGACCGACTTCGTGTTCGACGGGCGCGGCGCACCGGGTCCGTCGCCCAGGCCCTACACGGAATCGGATGCGCCGGCTCCGATCAACGAATATGGTCGCACCAAGCTGGCCGGCGAGCGGGCGATCCAGGCCGTGGCGCCGGTCCATCTTATTCTGCGGACCAGTTGGATCTACGGGAACCGGGGCCGCAATTTTCTGCGCACCATCCGGCGCCTGGCCGCCGAGCGCGACGAACTCAAGGTCGTCGATGATCAGATCGGAAGCCCCACCTGGGCGCGCGCGGTCGCCGACGCGACGGCGCGGATCCTGGCCCGGGGACGGTCGCCCGCCACCGGCCCGGGCGCCGGGCTGGCCGAGGCCGGCGGCCTGTACCACCTGTCGGCCGCCGGGTCCACCAGCTGGTGCGGTTTCGCCGCCGCCATCGTCGAACGGGACTGGGAGTCGGAGAGGGCGGCGCCGCGGGTGGTTCCCATTCCGACCGGCGCCTACCCCGCGGCCGCGGCCAGACCGGCGTACTCGGTTCTCGACAACGGCGCCATCGCCAAGGCCTTCGGGATCACCCTGGCGGACTGGAAAACCCAGCTTCGATCGTGTATGGCGGAAGGCGCGCAGACAATCCGTTCGCGGCGCCCGGCCCGGGGGTCCGGCACGAACCCATGAATTACCTTTTCATCCATCAGAACATGCCGGGGCAATACAAGCATATCGTCGCCCGCCTGGCGAAAAATAAGAAAAACAAGGTCGTCTTCATTACCAAGCGCCAAGACGTTGAAATACCGAACGTCGTAAAAGCCCTCTACAAACCGCGTCGCACGGCGCAAAAAACCACCCACCATTATATCGGATCGTTCGAGAACGGCGTGCTCAACGGCCAACAGGTGGTGCGCGTTGTCGAGGGCCTGAAAAACAAGGGGTTCACGCCCCACATCGTCATCGGCCATCCGGGATGGGGCGAGATGCTGTACGTCAAGGACGTGTTTCCCGACGTACCGATGCTCAGCTTTTTCGAGTTCTACTACCGTTCCCACGGCGCCAATATCGGGTTCGACCCCGAATACCCGGTCAGCCTCAACGATATGTGCCAGATTCGCACCGCCAATCTGATCAATATGATGAGTCTGGAATCGACCGACGCGGGCGTCAGTCCCACCTACTGGCAATACCAGCGATACCCGCCGGAATTCCGTTACAAGCTCTCCGTCATCTTCGACGGCATCGACACCAGGACCTGCGTTCCCGACCCGAAGGCCGCCCTGGATGTGGGCGGCGGCAAGGTGCTGACCCGCGCCGACGAGGTGGTGACCTACGTGGTGCGCAATCTCGAACCCTACCGGGGGTTCCCCACCTTCATGCGCGCCGTGGAACTGATCTGCAAGCGACGGCCCAAGGCCCACATCGTGCTTTTGGGCGGCGACAAGGTCAGCTACGGCAGACACCTGCCGGCCGGCCAGACCTACCGTAAAAAGGCACTCAAGGAAGTGACCATCGATAAAGACCGGGTGCATTTTCTCGGCACCCTGCCCTACGAGAAATACCTGTCGGTACTTCGCGTCTCGTCGGCCCACGTGTATCTCACCTATCCCTTCGTGCTGTCGTGGTCGATGATCGAGGCGATGTCGTCGGAATGCCTTGTCATCGGGTCGTCGACGCCGCCGGTGATGGAGGTCATCGAGGACCGGCACAACGGCCTGCTGGTCGACTTCTTCAGCCCCGAAGACGTGGCCGATCGCGTCGACGAGGTGCTCGACCACCCCGACCAGATGCGCGAAATTCGCCAGCGCGCCCGCCAGACGGTCCTCGAGCGCTATGACCTGGATAAGTGCCTGGCCAGGCAGATCGCGCTGATCAAGAACCTGGTGATGGGGCACCGGCCGCAGGCGCCGGCGCCCAACCACGCGCCCGGGGTTCCGGTCATGGCGCCGGCGAAACGGGTCACGCCGTAGCGCCGGCCGGCGGCAATGGGCGCCTTGTCGCCTTCGACGTGCGGCCCGAGGCCCGGGCGCGCCCGACCCGCGGCGCGGCGGTCCCGGGGCCGGGCTGTTGTATCCAGGCCGTCAACCCGGCAAGATAGGATTTGATGACCGTGTCGGGGAAACTGCCGGCCAGGGTCTTTTCCAGTCGTTGTGCCGAGAGGCAGTGGGATTTGGCGGCAAATGTGCGACAAAGGTGCGCCCACGGGCCCGGTCGCGACGGCAAGGGATCATTCCGTGCACCCCGGGCCGCGGGAGCGCCTTCCCCACCGACACATCGAAATCGCCAAAAAATTGAGTTTCGCGCCATGCCCGGGCCCGCCATCAGGTCCCGCGGTATGTGCATGGTTAGCGCCTGTCCCCAAATCCCGGGAACGTCCATAAAGACGGCGCGGGAGGCGCCGGATGCGCGCTGAGCTGCACGAGGCCTTCTTCCGGCGGGGTTGGCGGCTCGCCCATCTGGGGCCCGATGGCGCTTACGTATGGGACACCAGCCGCGAGTCCATTACCCGCGTCGATCCGGCCATGTTGGAACGCCTCACCCGCGACCACATCCGTGACGCACAGCCCGAGCAGGCTTCTCAAGATCGTACGGAATTGACAGGCGAACAACCGGTGGTGCCGTTGCTCGGTCTGGATCTGCTCGACACGACGATCCTGGTGCGTTGCCGGCATGCGGCCTGCCGGGAGGGCATCCGTGCACATTTCGGTCCGCACTGCCGGGACGAGCTTTGGCGGACCCCTGACTTCGTCGTCGAATGCGACCTGCCCGAGGCGGACCACGATCTGTTCCGCGTGCGTCCCCCCGAGGAAAGCGACCGGCCGCTCGAAGGCATTCGCGTCCGCTGCTTCGGCGCCGCGGCGGTGGAGGACTGGACATTCGCGTACCCACCGCTCCCGCCTTTCAGCCTGGCTCCCCTCAAGGACCGGTTCGTCGGCCTGCACGCCGCCTGCGTGCGGACCGCCGAGGGCGCCGGCATCCTGCTCCTCGGCGATGCGGGCAGCGGCAAAACGACGCTCTCGACACGGCTCGTCAACGAATTCGGCGGCAGCCTCCTGACCGACGAATTGGTCTGCCTCTATCGCCGATCCTGCCTCGTCGCGCCGTTCGCTATCGCCATGGGGGTGGTGCGCGAGGCGGAGGATGGGCGCCTGGCCAAGGTCCGGGTGGCGGCCGACACCGTCGTCGACGCCGTTGCCGACGGCCCGGTGTCCGTCACCCATTGCGTCTTCCTCTCCAGAAAGCCCGGGTCGCCGCCGACCGTGGAACCGATCCGCCCAGGCGCCGTGCTACGGGGGTTCGTCACCCATCATTTCGACATCGGGACCGAATCGGAGGAAACCCTCGTCACCTTGGCTGGCCTGGCGATGCGCACATCATGCGCCGAGCTGACCTACGGCACCTATGCCGACCTCCAGCGGTCCGCCGAATCCATCGTTGCGTTTGCCGGCGCCAACGAGCGTTCATGAGTTCAGCCGGCGCAGTGGGGTCCAAACTGGTGATCGCGAACCGGAAAAGCGGCTCGGCGACGGGCCAGGGGTTGAGGCGTTGTCAGCCGATGGAGGCCGCGCCCCCCGGTATTAGACCCCGTCGCCCAGGGCGGCACCCTGGAATAGGATCATGGCCGAGGTTCTGATGGGATGGGAAATGGGCGCCGGCCTCGGCCACGTGGTGCCGTTGCTGGCCGTCGCCCGCGGTCTCCGCGAGCACGGCCATCGTCCCGTCCTCGCCCTGCGCGACGTGGTCGAGCCGGCGTTCCTGCTCGGCGAAGACCCGGTCCCCGTCCTCCAGGCCCCCGTATGGCAGCCGCCTCCCGGGTACGGGCGCCGCATGCCCGCCACGGCCACCCTCGCCGATATTTTCGTCGTCATGGGCTTCGGCGACCGCGACCGTATCCATGCCATCGTCGCCGGCTGGGACGGGCTCATCGACCTGGTGCGCCCCAAACTCGTCGTCGCCGAGTTCAGTCCCGCACTGTGCCTGGCGGCGCGGGGCAGGGTTCCCGTGGTCGCCATCGGCAACGGTTTCTGCCTGCCGCCGCCGGGGATGGAGACCTTTCCCCCCTTGCAGCCCGACGTCAAACCCCTGGCCCGCCAGGAGGACCTGCTGGCCAGCGTCAACCGGGTGCAGCGCGACCGCGGCGCCCCGCCGCTTCCCCGGCTTCCCGCCCTGTTCGATGCCGAGGCGCAATTCGTTTACGCCCTGTCCCTTCTCGACCCCTACGCGGCCTTGCGCGCCGAGCCGGCGGCCGGCCCGTTCGAACCCCTGCCCGACGCCGCGCCGCCGCCGGCGCAGCCCCACGTGTACGTCTACTATGGGGCGGAACTGCCCGGCGTGAAGCCGCTGATCGACGGACTCGGCCAGGCCGGCCTGCCGGCCACGGTGTACCTTCGCGGGGCGCCGCCCGAAGGGTTGCGGCGCCTGGAAAGGCCGGGGCTCCGGTTCCTCGACGCCCCGCCCCCGTACGAGGACATCCTGCCCCGGTGCTCCGTCGCCGTGCATTACGGCGCTCTCAACACGGCCGCCGCCTGCCTCGCCGCCGGCCGGCCGCAACTGTCGCTGCCGCGCCAGCTCGAACGCCGGCTCACCGCCCATGCTCTCAACAAGCTGGGCGTCGGACTCACCATTCCGGGAAAATTCACCGCCGACCACTTCGCCCAGTCCCTGCGTAAGACCGTGGACCACCCGGCCCTGGCGGCCAACGCCGCCGCCGCCGCCGCCGGCCTCGAGCGCCCCGGCCGCGGCGAGGTCGTCAACCGCATCGTCGAGCGCTGTCTGGCCCTGATCGGCGAAACCTGACACCGGCGCCGGCAGGGCGCCGGTCGGGCTGACGGGGGGCGTCGCCCCTGGGCGCCACGGCAGGCGGCTGGCATTCCACCCCGCGAAGACGGTGAAAGACATCCGCCGCGCGCCCCGTCCGCGGCGGTGAAAAACCGCGGATGGAGGGGCTCGGCCAGGCCGTCTCGTAAGTGACGCCGAGTTCGCGTTCCAACTGCTTGGCGCTGACGCCCTTGTTGGCCGAGATTGCCCGGAGGGTACCCGAAGGCTACCGGTTGGCCGCCGATGGGCGGACCTCACCAACCTCGTTGATGAAGTCCTGATACTTCCCGGCGGCCGTTCTGGGAATCGCCTCGTGGTAGGTGATCGCCACCTCGAAGGGATGGCCGAACTTGTCGCCGACCCATCGGCGCAATCCGTCCTCCTCGTCCGCTGTCAGCTCCCGCTCGGCCACCAGGCGGAGTTCGATGAGTTCGACGCTTTTCTGGACGAACTGGTATTGCCGGATCGGGGCAATGGCAAGCAGGCTGCCGATGTCTCCGGACGACAGCAGCGGCCAGCGGTCCTCGCCCGAAGGCAGGACCAGCATGTCCTGCCGGCGCCCGAGGATGCGCCGCAAGACCGGGAGTCCACGACCACAGGGACAGGGGTCTCCCACCTCGGCAAAATCTCCGATGTCGTACCGAATCAGCGGCATGGCGAAGTTGTGCAGCGGAGTGACCACCACCCGCCCCACCTCACCCGGAGCGCACGGCCTGTCCTGCTCGTCCAACACCTCCACGAAGATGCTTTCAGCCTGAACGTGATAGTGTTCGCATTCCGGGCACTGGAGGGCGATGTAGCCCGCCTCGCGTGCGGTATACGTGTCGATGACCGGAACGTCCCAGGCTTTGAGGCAGGCGTCGCGGGTCGCGGGACGGAGGATCTCGGAGATGGTCTCGATTTGGCGCAGCTTGGGTAGGCGGATTCCGTTGTCCAGGCAATGCTCAGCCAGGCGCTGAGCGATGCTGGGGAGGGTCAGCAGGTAGTCGGGGTCCTGGCGTACAAGCCAATCCACCTGCTGCTCGATGCTACAGGTGATGTTGAGGCACACCGATGGGCCGGTATCGAAGACCAGGCTGCTCGAAAGGCCCCAGTTCGGCGCGGCGGTACCGTCGGGATACGGGTCCTTGCCTTTGCCGGACTCGCGGATTGCCGCGAGCTTCCCCCTCATGTCGCGGCCGTGCCAAAGGTGGTTGCGGATGGTAAAGGCGCTCCAGAAAAGTCCCCAAATCTGGCTCCTGACGGCGCGGATCGGCTTTCCCGTGGACCCTGAGGTGAAGACCGCGCTCGGTTGGCCGTGACTCTGTGGCAGTGCTGTGCTGAGCAAGTCATCGCCAGCGGCTTGAATATCGGCGCGCCGAAGCAGCGGGAGGCGCGACCATTCGTCCAGGGACAAATGTCCCTTCGCGGTCGCGCCGGTTCCTTCAAAGCGCTTGCGGTAAAACGGCACGCTGCGCTCCGCGTGGGCGAGGAGCAGACCCAACTGCGCCATTTGGCGCTCCACCAGGCGTTCGGCGGACCACCATTGGCTCCGCTCCAACTGGAACAGAATGGCCAGCAGCGTTGATCCTGTTGATTCCGGTACCGCGGGCCAGCAGAGGTCGGTTCTCGAGGTCTTCACGGGTAGGTCCGTCATCGAAATATTCGATAGGTTAAGCGCACAGCTTGGCAAGTGGCCCGCTCAGAGAAAGCGAGGATCGAAGCGCGATATCATCCTCTTCACCGATCGGCGCCGGGCATGGTTCTGCTGACGATGGAGCGCAAAGTCAGGCGGAATTTGCGAAGCGTTGACAACGGCATAACCGGTTCCCGCCCCTTGCGGAAAATAACACCGATTTCCGTAAAGGCCAATGCTACGTTGGTCCGCCACAAAGCTTCCAAGCCCCGAGAGGGCGGAAACCGGCAATTTCCCGCCGCCCAGGCATACTACCCCCTCTTGTATGTGCAGGCTTTCCGTCACACCTCGGTTCATGTCGGCGCCGGTCGGGCGGCCGGGAGGGCCGTCGCCCCTGGGCGCCACGGCAGGCGGTTGGCACTCCACCCTGTTAAGGCGAAAAAAAATTTTCCGCTCCCCCGGCCGCGGCCGCGAAAAACCGACAAAAAACCCGGAATACAACGGATTTCGGCCGGTTTGGAATAACCATATGTTTTTTGCCGTTATACCCCATACGGGGGATGCGGAGCCCGCCGGCCCTGGTCAATAATGCAGGCCATGGAATTCGTTAATTTGCCCGGGACGCCTTTGAACGCCGGGCTTTTGGAGTACCGGGGGCGATAACGCACCCGGGAACATTGAGAGAGGCAGGGCACGGCCATGGCTGATACAACCTCCACCGGCACCACCACCCCCACCGTTGACCAGGCGACCCCCACCGACA
>JBHHXI010000018.1:0-29288 GCA_046756945.1 Rhodospirillales bacterium | reverse complement strand
GCCAGCAGCGCGAGGAACGGTTGCGCCTCCAGGACAAGGCGCACGGCGCGCGACATCAGGACCACCGGCGTCAGGGGCTCTTCGAAACGCATATCCTCGAACAGCAGGATGCGCTGTTCGCGTGTCGTCCGCACCCGCCCGCCGAGGGCCCGGCCGGCGGCGGCGGCAATGGCCAGCGCGTCGGCCCTCCTGGCCCGCGTTTCGGCGGTATAGGGCAGATTCCCCAGATCGGCGTGGAACTGCATGCGGCCGCCGTGGTCATTGGATTCCGTGCGCACGGCGAACAATATGCCCCGGTATTCGAAGGTGAACTCCAGCCGCGTGCTGTCCGGCTTGCGCGCCAGACGGCCCTGGCCGTCCACGGCCAGGGAGCGCACCCCGATGCCGGGGCGGCGCCCGTCGACGAATTTCACCAGGTCCGCCACCGGGTGGGCCGGACTGTTTTCCCCCTTCGCCATGCACCGTCCCTCGAAACCGGCCGCTCCACGTCCCCATGGAACATGGGGGCCGCGCCCGGCCGCCGGCAAGGCCCCCGAAAGGATAGTCCGGCCGGGCCATGCGAACCGGCGCCACCGGGCGGACGGGCACGAATACCGGACAGGCGCGGGCAGGGCTTAACGGCGCGACGGGTTCCTCGCCGGAATACTCACAACGCCGTTGTATGAGTGCTATTTAGCTGATAAAGGCCACTGGAATGGCACCGTGCCGCATGTCGGATCACCGTTCGCCTGTCCTCAATGTGTTGAAGGGCGCATAAAGGCTGCATCTTGCTGAAAATCGTCTTCGTACCCATCAGCCGTGCCGGCTGGCCGTTCATCGGACTCTTCGCCGCCGCTTCCGTCGGCCTGGCGTTCGTTGCCGCGCCCCTGGGGTGGGCCGGCGCCCTCCTGACCGCCTGGTGCATATATTTCTTCCGCGATCCCGACCGGGTGACGCCGACCCGCCAGGGACTGATCGTCAGCCCCGCCGATGGCGTCGTGCAACTGATCGACCAGGCGCCGCCGCCCTCGGAGCTGGGCATGGGGGATCAGCCCCTGACGCGGATCGCCATCTTCATGAGCGCCCTCGACGTCCATGTGAACCGCGTCCCCAGTGACGGCGTCATCACCGGCCTGGCCTACAGGCCGGGAAGGTTCTTCAACGCCTCGCTCGATAAATCCAGCGAGTTCAACGAGCGCCAGGCCGTGCGCCTGACCACCCCGGACGGCCACGACATTGCCTTCGTCCAGATTGCCGGCCTGATCGCCCGGCGCATCCAGTGCGAACTCGCCAAAGGCCAGGAAGTGCGCGCCGGCATGCGTTTCGGCCTCATACGCTTTGGCAGCCGCGTCGACGTGTACCTGCCGGACGGCGTGGCGCCGCTGGTCGCCCTGGGGCACAAAACGGTGAGCGGGGAAACCGTCATCGCCGACGTCCGCGCCCAGGAGCCGGCACGCGACGGCGAAGTCCGGTAGGAGGCCGCCCCATGCGCCGCCCGCGCCGCCCGCGCCTCAAGGGGCTGCCGTTCAACCGGATGATCCCCAACATCCTCACCCTGCTGGCATTGTGCGCCGGCATGACCGCCATCCTGTTCGGTCTCCAGAACCGGTGGGAGCAGGCGGTGCTCGCCATCCTTGTCGCCGCCATCCTCGACGGACTGGACGGACGCGTCGCCCGCATCCTCAAGGGCACCAGCAAGTTCGGGGCCGAGCTCGACTCCCTCTCGGACTTCATTTGTTTCGGGGTGGCGCCGGCGGTGATGCTGTACCTGTGGACCATGCAGGACCTGGGCCGGTTGGGCTGGGTGCTGGTGTTGTTGTTCAGCGTCTCCTGCGCCCTCAGGCTGGCGCGGTTCAACACCAACCTGGACGAGCCCGAACTGCCGCCCTGGGCCTACAACTTCTTCAGCGGCGTGCCGTCGCCGGCGGGGGCGGGGCTGGTCATCCTGCCGATAATCCTGTCCCTGCAGTTCGGCGACGGGGTCCTCAGGCAGCCACAGGTGGTGGCGGTTTTCCTGGTCGTCGTGTCGGCGCTGCTGGTCAGCCGCATCCCCACCTTCGCCCTCAAGAAGTTCAAGGTCCCCAACCCCTGGATCCTGCCGACCATGTTGTTCGTCGGGCTGTTCGCCGCCATGCTGGTGGCCGAGCCGTGGCTGACCATGGCGACCGCCCTGATCGCCTATATGGTCTCCATCCCGTTCAGCGTACGGGCGTTCCGCGCCCTCAGGCGCAAGGCGGAGGCCCTGCAACGCGGCGCCGAAGGCGACGCCACGGGCGCCGCCGAGGACCCGCCCGCCGACTGATCAGCCGAGCCGGGTGCCCTTGGTGATGCCGGCGGCGGCGGCGAACTCGGACGCCGCGACCTTGCCTTCACCCTCGGCGCGCACCCGCTTGACGACAATCCCTCCGCCGCCGGCGGCGACCGTGAACCCGTCGCCGGCAACCTCCGTCACCTCGCCGGGAGAGCCGCCGCCACCGGCCACCTTCGCCGCGTCGTACAACTGCACCGTCCTGCCGCCGTGGGTTGTCCACGCGCCGGGCTGCGGGTCGGCGCCGCGGATCAGGTTATGGACGTCGGCGAACGGCTTCGTCCAGTCGATCCCGACGTCGTCCTTCCGGCACCAGCTTTCATAGGTGGCCCCGGATTCGTCCTGGGCAATCCTCGGCGCGCCGCCGTCGCGGACCAGATCGACGGCTTCCAGCATGGCCTCCACCCCAAGCGGGAACAGCTTGTCGAAATAGACGCTGCCGAGGGTGTCGTCTTCGGAAATCTCCACCTCCTTCTGCAGCAGGATCGGGCCGGTGTCCAACCCGTCGTCGGGCCAGAAAATACTGAGGCCCGTCTTGGTCTCGCCGAAGATGATCGGCCAGTTGATGGAACTCGGGCCCCGGTGGCGGGGCAGCAGCGACGGGTGGTACTGGATCGTGCCGTGGGTGGGGGTGTCGAGGACCGCTTCGGGGACCAGCAGGGTGACGAAGGCCATGACCGCGAGATCGGGGTTGAGGGCCTGGATCTGCTCGCGCACCTCGGGCGTCTTGAAGGACGGCGGCTGATGGACCGGCAGGTTGCGCGCCTGGGCGAACTCCTTCAGGGGGTCGGGCTTGCGCCCCGGCTTGTCCGGCGCCGAGAACACGGCGATCACCTCTTCGCCCTTGTCCAGCAATGCCTCGAGGACGGCCTTTCCGAAGGCCTGTTGTCCGTTGACGATGATCCGCATGGTCTTTCCCCGCCTCCAATCCTTCCTGAAAAAAACGTCCGGGCACCTTAACAGAAATTTGGCGGCGCCGGACTCCTGAAACGCCGATTATGACGCCACCGTGATCACCGGCTCCACCGCCGAGAGGTCGTCGAGCGGGATGTGACAGGCGATGACGTGGCCCGCGCCGGCGATCCGCTCGGGCGGGGTTTCGGTCTCGCAGACGGCGCCCAGCTTGCGCGGACACCGGGTGTGGAACGGGCATCCGGACGGCGGGTCCAGGGCGCTGGGCACGGCGCCCTTGAGGACGACGCGCCTGTGGGCGACACCCTTGTCGGCGATGGGCACCGCCCCCAGCAGCGCTTCGGTATAGGGGTGATAGGGGGGCGCGAAGACCTCGTCGGTCGTGCCCTGCTCCATGATCCGCCCCAGGTACATGACGACGACCCGGTGGGCCATGTAGCGCACGACGCCAAGATCGTGGCTGACGAACAGCAGGGTCGTGCCGTGGCTGCGCTGGATGTCCGTCAACAGCTCCAGGATCGCCGCCTGGACCGAGACATCGAGGGCCGACACCGCCTCGTCGGCGACCACCATCGCCGGGTTGCCGGCGAAGGCGCGGGCGATGGCGACGCGCTGCTTCTCGCCTCCGGAAAGCCGGCGCGGCTTGTACGCGGCCATTTCGCCTGGCAGCTTGACCAGGTCCAGAAGCCGCGCCACGCGCCGGCGGATTCCGTCGGTGTCCGTCTCGACGCCGAAGGTCTTGACCGCCCGGCCGATCTGGGCGCCGACGCTGAGGCTCGGATTGAGGGTGCCGTCGGGGTTCTGGAAGATCATCTGCAGGGCGCGGCGCTGGCGCCGGGTGCGCTTGTCCACCGACACGCGGCCGACGTCCGCGCCGTCGAAGCGCACCCGGCCGCTGGTCGCCGCTTCCAGGCCCATCAACACCTTGGCGAAGGTCGACTTGCCGCACCCCGTTTCGCCGACCATGGCCACGGTCTCGCCGCGCCGGGCCGAGAACGTGAGGCCGTCGTTGGCCCGCAGCCGGCGCCCGCCGGCGCCCGGCACGAGCGCCCCGAGGGCGCGGTCATGGACGACGTAGTCCTTGCCCATCCCCTCGACGCGCAGGATCTCCTCGCCCGGCGTGCCCAGGGGCGCCGGTGGGCGGGCCCGTTCGCCGGCGCGCACGTCCCGCCACCGCAGACAGCGGACGCGGTGTCCGGGGCCGGCGTCGGCCACGTCCTCCATGGGCACCCCGGCCCGGTCGCACAGGCCGTCGACGAAGTGGCCGCAGCGCGGCGCGAAGGTGCAGCCCCCGGGCCGCTGGCGGGGCGGCGGAGGCTGGCCGGGAATGGGGATCAGGGGCCTGGCGGCGCGGCCGGCGGCGGGCACGGCCATGCAGGCGAAAAGGCCGCGGGTGTACGGGTGGCGCGGCGCGGCGAAGACCTGGGCGACGCTGCCGTCTTCCACCGCCTGGCCGGCGTACATGATCACGACCCGGTCGCAGACCTGGCGGATCAGTCCCAGGTTGTGGGAAATGAAGAGCAGCGCCGTTCCGTATGTCCGGCGTATCTCGGCGATCAGCTCGACGATGCCCGCCTCGATGGTGGTGTCGAGGGCCGTGGTCGGCTCGTCCAGCAGAAGAAGCGACGGGCTGGCAAGAAGCGCCATGGAGATCACCACCCGCTGCTGCTGACCGCCGGAAAGCTGATGGGGATACGCGGCCATGACCCGGTCCGGGTCGGCCAGGTGCACGGCACCGAGCATGCGCAGCGCCTGGTCCCGGGCCTCGGGCCCGGTGACGCGGCCGTGGATCATCGGCACCTCCATGAGCTGGGCGCCGACGGTGAGGCCGGGATTGAGGGCGGACGAGGGCTCCTGGTGGACCATGGCGATTTCCGAGCCGCGGATGCGGCGCAGCGCATCGGCGCCGAGGGCGCCCATGTCCCGGCCCTGGAACCTGACGGCGCCGCCGGCGCGCCTGCACGCGGGGTCCAGATATCCCATGACGCCCAGGGCCAGGGTCGTTTTGCCGCACCCCGATTCGCCGGCAAGGCCGACCGCTTCCCCGGCCCCGACGGTGAGCGATACGCCGCGCACGGCCGGGTTTTCGCCGGCCCGCGTGACGTAGGTCAGGTCGAGGCCGTCGACCTCGAGCAGGGGCGTGTCTTCTTGGTCGGCCACGATTCAGTCCCTGAGCGAGATTTCGCGCAGCCCGTCGGCGAGCAGGTTGAAGCCGAGGACCAGCGACGAAATGGCGATGCACGGGAATACGGTCATGTGGGGAAAGGCCACGGCCACCCCGCGCGCCTGGTTGATCATGCTTCCCCAGTCCGCATCCGGCGGCGGCAGGCCGAGGCCGAGAAAGCCGAGCACCCCGATGGTGATGGTCACGTAGCCGAGACGCAGGCAGGCATCGACGATCAGGGGTCCGCGCACATTGGGCAGAATCTCCACGGCCATGATGTACCACGCCGGCTCGCCGCGAATCCGCGCCGCCGCGACAAAGTCCCGGCTGCCGATCTCGAGGGTCAGGCCGCGCACGATGCGCATCACGCCCGGGGCGCCGGCAACGGTGATGGCGATGACGATATTGACCCCCGAGGCGCCGATGGTGGCGATCACGATGATGTAGAGCACGAGGACCGGAAACGAGAGCAACACGTCGCCGAAGCGCGACAGCACCTCGTCCACCCAGCCGCGCTTGTACCCCGCCGCCAGGCCCATGAGGATTCCCAGCACATAGGCCGAGAAGGTGGCCAGCGGCGCGTAGATGAGCACCGTGCGCGCGCCCCAGATGATGCGCGAAAGGATGTCGCGCCCGATCATGTCGGCGCCCAGCCAGAAGGTGCCGCCGCCGGCGTGGCCGGCGCCCGGCCTGGCGTAGGGATAAAGGGTGGCGTTGGGCTCGAACGGCGCGATCAGCGGCGCCAGCACCGCGACCAGCACCCAAAAGAGGACGATGGAGGCGCCGATCATGCCGACCGGGCTCTCGCGCAAAAGGGCGACGCGGCGCACGGCGCGCCTGAAGGCGCTGTCGCGGGCGGGGGCGGACGGCAGGCGCTGGTTCATCGCCGGCGTCCCTCAGGCGAACCGGATCTTGGGATTGAGATAGGCGTACCCCACATCGGCGATGGTCTGGGTGGCCACGGCGACGAACACGGCGACCATGGCGCAGGCCTCGATGACGAAGATGTCCTGATTGAGCGACGCCTCCAGCAACAGCGCGCCGAAGCCCTTGTAGGCGAAAAAGAACTCGACGACGATGACGCCTGAAAGCAGCCAGTTGATCTGCAGCATGATCACCGTGAACGGCGCGATAAGGGCGTTGCGCAAGGCGTGACGCACGATTACCCGGCCATGGGGCAGCCCCTTGAGGACGGCGGTGCGGATGTAGGGCATGGTCATCACGTCGGCCATGGAGGCGCGCGTCATGCGCGCCACGTAGCCCATGTCGTAGATCACCAGCACCAGCACCGGCAGGATCAGCTCCCTGAACGAAAAGCCTTCCGCCATGGCGCTGGTCCCGGGCAGCCAGTCGAGCCAGAAGACGAAGACGGCGGACAGAAACACGGCGCTGGCGAATTCGGGAACCGAGGTGGTGACGATGCTGGTCACCGAGATGGCCCGGTCCAGGCGCGAGCCCTCGCGCATGCCGGCCACCACCCCGAGGACCAGGGAAACGGGGATCATGACGGCGAAGGCGGCGACGCCCAGGATGGCGGTGTTGGCGAGCCTCGGCCACAGGATCTCCGACACCGGCACCTTGAAGCGCACGGATTCGCCGAAATCGCCGTTGACGAAGTTCCACAGCCAGTTCCCGTAGCGCGCCCAAAGGGGCTGGAAATAGCCGTGGGCCTCCAGCCAGAGCGTGCGCTGCTCGTCGGTGGAATAGGGCCCCAGCACCTTGGTGGCGACGCTGCCCGGGGAAATCTCGAGAAGCAGGAAGACCAGCACCGACACGGCGACCATGGTGATCGCCATGGTGCCGAGCCGTCTTAATACGAATACTGCCATTCGCCGCTCGCTCCACCCGGCCGGCCCGGGAACGCGCCGGCGCCGTCCGCGGAAGCCGTCACGCGATCCACACGGCGTTCAGATGGTGATAGAGGCTCGGGTGCAACTTGTACCCCCGCACCTTCTCGTGGCCGGCGGCGAAGACCGACCGCCACAGCGGCTGGGCGATCACCGCGTCGTCCTGCAGTATGCGTTGCAGCCTGGCCATGGTGGCGCGGCGCTCGTTCACGTCCAGCGTTCCGCTGGCGCGGTCGAGCAGCCGGTCGAACTCCGGGTTGCCGTAATGGGTCTCGTTCCACGGCACGCCCGAGCGGTAGGCCAGGTTCAACGCCATGACGCCGAGCGGCCGGTGGGTCCAGGCGGTGAAGCCGAACGCCGTCTTGTTCCAGATGTCCTGGTACTGGGCGTTGGGCATGACGTTGATGCGGATGCGAATGCCGGCCGGCTTGCACATCTCGGCCATCGCCTGGACGACCGCCAACTCCCACGGGGGGTCCTTCCGGCAATCGATGGCGAGGTCCAGGCCCTCGGCATGGCCGGCCCGGGCGAGCAGGTGCCGGGCCCGCGCATAGTCCTGTTTCGGCAACGGCATGGGCGCGTATTCGGGGTGGACGGGCGCCACGTGGTGGTCCTCGGCCGGCGCCCCCCTGCCCCGGTGGGCGAGATCGAGAAGCCGCTGGTGATCCTGGCACAGGCGCACGGCCGTGCGCACGCGCACGTCGTCGAAGGGTTTCCTGTCCACCTGCATGCGGGCGACGCCGGTCTGCGCGGTGACCACCTCGAACAGCCGGGCATGGGGGATGGCCTCGACCACGTCGATCTGCCCGACGGCCGTCTCGTGCACCAGGTCCACCTGGCCCGACGCCAGCGCCGCCAGTCCGGTGGCCGCTTCGTCGCCGTGGTCGATATAGGTGACGGAATCCAGATGGGCTTCGTCTCCCCAGTAGTCCTTGCGCCGCGCCAGAACCGCCTTTTCGCCGACCGCGAACCCCTTCAACAGGAACGGACCGGTGCCCACGGGGTTCCTCGCCAGGTCGCCGCCCTCGTCTTCGAAGCGGCGATGCACGATGGCGGTCGGATAGTTATAGAGATTCTCCGGAATCGCCAGCTCCGGGCGGTTCAGGTGCAGGCGCACCGTATACGCGTCGATCTTCTCGACGGCGCCCGCGGTCATGGATTTGGAGAGGATCGGCGTGCCGTCCCTGGTCCTCCTGCCGGTGTCCGTCCCGGTGACCATGGAGGCGAACAGGCCCTGGTTGGAGGAGCCGGTCCGGGGATCGAGCCAGCGGGTGAAATTGTAGACCACGTCGTCGGCGTTGAACTCGTCCCCGTTCGACCACTTCACGCCGCGGCGCAGCCCGAGGGTCCACGTCCTGAGGTCATCGGACGTGCTCCAGCGCCAGCACAGATGGGGCCGGGTGATGTTGTCGGGCCCGGTGACGAACAGGTATTCCACCATCTGCCGGGCGACGTTCGACTTCTCCGTCCAATCGAAGGTCGCCGGGTCGGTCATTTCCTGCACGCGCATGGAGATGCGCAGGTTTCCGCCCTTCTTCGGGGCCGGGGCCGGGGCCGGGGCCCGGGCGTGGGCCCTGGGGACCAGGGCCTCGCCGGTGATCCTGGCCGCCGCGGCATAGGCCGCCGCCGCCGACATCCCGAGCAGGGTCACCGTGCGCAGGAACGCGCGCCGGTCGACGGCACCCGTGCGCAACTGTTCTTCCAGATCCGGAACATACGGGTGCACCGGGCGTGGACGCTGGCGTGCCATGGGGGGCCTCCCTGTGCGCGTGATTTCGGCCCACCCAGTCTATCGGAAAAAGGCCGTCGGCGGTATCCCGCCCGCCATTCCCCGTCCGGCGGCGGCCGCGGAATCGGCGTGGGCGCTGGCGGAATTCTATGCCATGGTGCGCCGGCGGTCATCCCCGCGGCACCGAGAAAAGGACTTGACAGCAATGGCGGCCGAAGACTGGAACCGCCGGGTGTGGCGGCTGGCCGGACCCATCATCCTGGCCAATGTTTCGGTGCCCCTGCTGGGCGCCGTCGATACGGCCGTCGTCGGCCACCTGCCGGGGCCCCAGTCCATCGGCGCCGTCGCCGTGGGGGCGCTGATCTTCAATTTCGTCTACTTCGGCTTCAACTTCCTGCGCATGGGAACGACCGGCCTGACCGCCCAGGCGCTGGGCGCCGGCGACGCCGACGAGGTGCGTGCGTCGCTCGCCCGGGCGCTGCTCGTGGCGGCGGTCCTGGGCGCCGCGCTGGTGGCGTTGCAGGGACCGGTGGCGTCGGCCGCGTTCGGGCTGATCGACGCCAGCGCCGGCGTCTCGCCCCTGGCCGAATCCTATTTTTCCATCCGCATCTGGTCGGCGCCCGCGGTGTTCGCCAACTTCGCCATTCTCGGCTGGTTCATCGGCGTCCAGAACACCCGCGCCGCGCTGTTCCTTCAGGTGGCCATGAACGGCGCCAACATGGCGCTCGATATTTGGTTCGTCTTCGGCCTGGGCTTCGGGGTGGCGGGCGTGGCGTGGGCGACCCTGATTTCCGAGGTGGGGGCATTGGCCCTCGCCCTGGTGCTGGTGCGGCGCACCGTGCGCCCCATGGGAGGCCGCTGGCGTCTGGACCGCGCCGTCCATGGCGTGCGGCTGAAGCGCATGGTGGCGATCAACCGGGACATTTTCATCCGGTCCCTGTGCCTGCAGGCGGCCTTTTTCCTGTTTACCGCCATGGCCGCGCGCATGGGAGACGTGGTGCTCGCCGCCAACGCGGTGCTGCTCATCTTCCAGAGCCTGCTGTCCTACGGACTCGACGGCTTCGCCCACGCGGCGGAGGCCCTCACCGGGCGCGCCGTCGGGGCCGGGCACCGGGCGCGGTTCAAGGGCGCGGTCCGGGCCACCAGCCTGTGGGCGCTGGCCTTCGCCGGGGGCTATGCGGTGCTGTATGGGGCCCTCGGCCCGGTGCTGATCGACGTCATCACCGACGTGTCCGAGGTGCGCGTCACCGCTCGCGCCTATCTTCCCTGGGTCGTTCTGTCCCCCCTCGTTTCCGTGTGGAGCTTCCAGCTCGACGGCATCTTCATCGGCGCCACGCGGACGGCCGAGATGCGCAATGCCATGGCCGTTTCCCTGGCGCTCTACGCCGCCGCCGTCTGGGCGTTGATACCGGTGATGGGAAACCATGGCCTGTGGCTGGCGTTCATGGTGCTGATGGCAGCGCGGGCGGCGACCCTGGCGCTCCTCTATCCGCGGCTCGAGCGCGCCGTCGGCGGCGCCTCCTGAACCCGCGAAGCCGGGGGTTCCCCTCCGGAATTTCCACCGAAATCTAACCGTTCGTATAGGCGACCTATGCGTGTGGATAATTTTCCTGCCGTGCCGAACCGCGTGACAATACGGAAAATCGCGGACGCCCGCCGGGTGATCCGTATTCCGGAAATCCGTCGTTCGAAGAGGAAGATCCCCCATGACCGCGCCATTCCCTGGTTTGACCGTCGCGCCCGAGGAAAGCCTGTCCCATTACCTTAAGGAAATCCGCAAATTCCCCATGCTGCACGCCGACGAGGAGGTGAACCTCGCCCGGCGATGGACCAGACACGAAGACACCGAGGCGGCCCACAGGCTGGTCAACAGCCACCTGCGCCTGGTGGCCAAGATCGCCATGGGCTACCGGGGATACGGCCTGCCGCTGGGGGAGCTCATTTCGGAAGGCAACGTGGGCATGATGCAGGCGGTCAAGCGGTTCGATCCGGACCGCGGTTTCCGCCTGGCCACCTACGCCATGTGGTGGATCCGCGCCGCCATCCAGGAATATATCCTGCATTCGTGGTCGCTGGTGAAGATGGGGACGACGGCGGCGCAGAAGAAGTTGTTTTTCAACCTGCGCAAGCTCAAGAACCGAATCCAGATCATCGAGGACGGCGAACTGGCCCCCGAGCACGCGGCCAGTTTCGCCAAGCACCTGAAGGTGTCGGAAGACGAGGTGATCAGCATGAACCGCCGCCTGTTGAAACCCGATCGCTCCCTCAACGCCCCCGTCTACGATGACGGCGAACGGGAATGGCTGGAGGAGCTGGTGGACGAATGCGACGACCACGAAACCGTGCTTGCCGAGCGTCAGGAGCTTGGCAACCGGCGCCGGCTTCTGGCGCGGGCGCTGAATGCCCTGAACGCCCGCGAGCGCGATATCCTCACCGAGCGCCGCCTCAAGGAAAAACGCACCACGCTGGAAGGCCTGAGCCGGACCCACAGCATCTCGCGCGAACGGGTGCGCCAGATCGAGATGCGCGCCTTCGACAAGGTTCAGAAGTCCGTGCGCAACGCCTCCCTCCAGCAACGGCTGCCCGCCTGAGCGCAGCGGCCGGCCCCGTACCCCACCCGGGACACCAGCCCCTTGACTCAGGTCAAGGACACCAGCCGCCAATTCGACAAGAGTCGCGCCATTCGGGGTTAAAATCCCGATACTCGGTTCTCCGAGTTCATTACCCTCTAAACGTCATGTTTCCCTGTAGATCTAGCGGGGCCCTAGGGCCCCGCTTTTTTTTGCCCTGATGGGGCGTGAAAAGCCGTCACAGGTAGCTCTCGGGTTCGATTTCCCGGAGCAGGCGGTTGACGTCCGGCACCTGCACGGAACGGCCGGAAAAATAGGCGATGCCGTCGTCTTCCAGTTGCTTGATGGCACGGGACATGGTTTCCGGGCGGATGCCGATCATGGCCGCCAGATCCTGCCGCGCCAGGGGCAGCTCCAACGCGAACGTGCCGTCCTTGCCGCTGGTCGCGTAACGATCCTTGAGAACCAGCAGGAGGTGGGCGAACCGGGCGCGGACGCTCAGGGTCGCGCTCTGCAGAATCCTCTCCTCGGCGGCACCCAGGTCCCGTGCCACGGTTCGCAGGAACTGGAGCCCGAGGGCGGGATTGTGGTTAAGCAGGGTCCTGACGGTCGTGCTGTCGATGAAGCAGATGGTACTCGGCTTCAAGGCTTCGGCGCTGACCCCGTGGTCCTCGCCGACGAGCAAGGACCGGTAGCCAAGGGTGTCGCCCGGGTAGGCCAGGCCAAGCAGAATGGAATTCCCGTCGGCATCGATCTTGCGGATGCCCACCATGCCGGTCTCGAAACAGTGGACACCGCGGCACGGGTCTCCCTGGTGAAAAATGACCTCTCCGGGCCGGTATTCGCGGACGACCTTCGCTTTGTCGAGGAGGCGAAGCTCCTCATCGTTCAGGGCGCACCACTCCGACCGGTCCCGGCTTTGGCAGGTGAAACAATCCCGTCGGATGCTGGATGTGTCAAATACCCCCATGGAGTCCGCCCCACCTTCCCCGATTGTTCGGCCGGCGCGCGTCGAACAGGACCATTTTTCCCGCCGCGCCACAAGGGTTCATCGTGGCGGCAACGTTAGCGCACTCCCCGTCCCCACACAACCGGACGCCTTTTACGGCCCGTCGGTTGAAGAGTCATATGGTTTTCAGCGCCGGTCTGGCCGGCCCGTCTTGATCAACGTCAAGGAACGGGGCCGGATACCGGGGCAAAGTGCCGGGTGGGGCTGCGTGTTGGGAACGGCAGGCCCCGCGAGGGTCACGTGATGGGACCGTATCCAGCCGCTCGTTTTTTTTATGCGGGCGACGCCCCCGCGGTCCCCGGCGGAATGCGACCGCGCGCGGGGCACGCCCTGTTCTGCGGCGAGGACGACCATGATAAACGAAACCGAGATTCGGCTCACAGCCGAGCAATTCGTAGAACGCTTCGGAAATGACGCGCCACGCCAGGCGACGATCCGCGCGAATGAACTGCGCGCCGCCGGTCACGTCGAGGAATCTGACATATGGATGTCCATATTCAGCGAGGTGAAATCCCTGCTGGATGAGGGACAAAAAAGGCGGTAAAGCGCCCGGCGCGCACATCACGGCTGGACGAACGGCCCGTATTGGGGTTTATTCAGGGTCTCTTTGAACCTGCAAGGGGGGGGAACCACCATGAACAAACAGGATGTCGTCGCGGCTGTGGCCAGTAGGTCCGGCATCAGCAAGGCCAGCGCCGACGATGCGGTCGACGCAATTTTCAGCGCCATCACCGACGCTCTTAAAAACGGCGAGGATGTTCGGCTGGTGGGGTTCGGCACCTTTTCCACCCGCCGGCGCGCGGCCCGTCAGGGCCGAAATCCCCGCACCGGTGAAGCCATCCAGATCCCGGCCTCCATACAACCCAAGTTCAAGGCCGGCCGGCCCCTCAAGGATGCGGTGAACGTGTAGAGCCGTTCGTCGATTCCCGTAAAGGCGCTGCGGCCGTCCATCGGGGCGGTTGGGGAGCCGGGTGCCGCAACGGCGTAAATCCTGTGGGGAAAATCCCCGCGTGAAACGAGCAGTTCTGGTCGTCTGCGACGGCTTGCGCGCCGATATGGTGACGCCCGAGGTGACTCCCAACCTGGCGCGTCTCGCCGGCCGGTCGCGGGTCTTCGCCCGCCATCGCAGCGTGTTCCCGTCGACGACGCGGACCACGTCGGCCTCGATCGCCACCGGATGCCTGCCGGGCCGCCACGGACTCGAAGGCAATTGCGTCGCCCTGGACGAAGGGGACGGCCTGTTCGCCATCTCGGCCGGGCGGCCGGATTTCCGTGACCGCCTGCGCGCCGCCACAGGCCGCACGCTGCTGGTCCCAACCCTGGCGGAACGTCTCAGGGACCACGGCGGCGCCATCGTTTTTTCCAACGTGTCGGCCGGCGCCGCCCATTTCCAGGACCCGGACGGATACGGCGTCGTCTATCACCGGCAGGGCTCGTTCGGACCCGGCCTCGAACGTTTGCCCGCAGACCTGCGCCTGGACGTCACCCATGACGCCGCCGGCGATGCGGCGATGACGGGACGCTTCTGCGACGACGCCCTCGGCCGCCGCCCCGCCCTCGCCGTGCTGTGGCAATGCGAGCCGGACCACACCCAGCATGCCCGGCCGCTGGGGTCGCCCGAGCACCTGGACGCCCTCGCCGCGGCCGACGCCAACGCGGCCACGGTGGCGCGCACGGTCGCCGGGCTGGAGGCGCAGGGCGACGATGTCCTGCTCCTGGTCGCGTCCGATCACGGCCATGAGACCGTGGACGGGATCGTTCCCCTGGAGACCCTGCTTATCGAGGCGGGGTTGAAGGATGCGGACGGGTCGTCCGACGTGGTCGTCGCCTCCAACGGCATGAGCGCCGCCATCTATCTTTCGGACGCGGCACGGACGCGCCGCGACGCCATCGTGCGCCTCCTCGAGGGGCAGGACTGGATCGGCGAGGTCTTCGCCGGTCCCGCCCTGGCCGAGGTCGGTCACCGCACGGACACGCCGCTCGCCATCGCCCTGACGACGCGCAAGTCCGACGCGCCCAACGCCCACGGCGTGCCCGGCCTGAGCCATGCCATCGCCGATCCCCTGTCCGCCGAGACCCACATGGGCTGCGGCCAGCACGGCGGGCTCGGGCCGTACGAGCAGCACCCGTTCCTGTTCGTCCTGGGCGGCGGCTTCGCGGCGGGAACCCGGTGCGAATCGCCAAGCTCCGCGGTGGACATCGCGCCGACCATCCTTAGCCACCTCGGCCTCGCGTTCGAGGATATGGACGGCGCCCCCCTGCCCCGGGACTGAGCGCCGGCGCCACCGCCAGGGGAATGCTAATCCGCCGCCACGGCAACGGACCGCCGGTTCACGGTTTCGCTTTTTCCTTTACCGGCTTCAACCGGCGGAAACGAATCGCCTTTTCGAATATTTTCGCCGGCGCAGCCTGCCCGATAAGCGCCACCAGTTCCGGCCGCGACAGGTCGAGCACGTAGTAGGGGACGTCCTCGTTTCCATGCCTGCCCTTGACCTCGCGGCTTTTTTTGACGGAGTCCTTCACGGAGTCGCCGGGGGGGTCCCAGCGCATGAAGTTCAGCGACAGCGCGTCCTGCCCGCTTACGTCGGCGCGCACGACGATGAAGCCGGGGCTTTCCCCCGGCGCCGTGTAGTCGAAGCCGACGCCGGCGACGCGCTTGACATTGTAGTAGGTCACGCCATCGATCGCGGAGGCATGGGCGGTCGCCCTGAGCCAGCGCACCGGAGCGCCCTCGTCGAAGACGGCGCCGACGCCGACGACGTCGAGAAGGGCCGTCTTCCCCTGCGGGCTGATATGGAGGTACCACGCCCCCTCCCCCGCCCCGTCGGTCCAATACCAGATGCCCGCGAGGCGCTGGTCGTACGCCGTTTCGCCCGGCTCCGACAAGGCAACGCGGGACTCGGGCGGGGCGCCACAGGCCGCCAGCGCCAGCCCGGCCAGAAAAAACACCACTGCCGCCGGGCGCCGCATGTTTCCGCCTTCTGCACGCCGCATCCTGCCACCGCCTGCGAATTTCCGTTTCCTACACTATGAGATGGCGCGCCGGCAGACCACCCGCGGGAACGCTGCGGCGGACACGGACGCGCCCGGCTTCGGCGCCGGGACCGGAAACGTAAAATGTCCGGACGTGCGCCGCCGCCCCGTGGCGCGCCCCTCGGGCCGCCCGCCGGCGATCCCTTTCCCCATCAGGCGCCGACCGTATAGCCGCGCAGCCGAAGGCAGCCGTCGATCTCCTTGGTCTGCCTGGAGGAAACGACAACGCCGCCAAGCGCGGCGCCCGCGGCGCCCCCGGCGGCGGCGCCGATGGCGGCCCCGGTCCCCCCGTCAAAGGGGCCGGTCGCGGAAAGCCCAAGCGCGGCGCCGACAAGGGCCAAAAGAATCGCTCCCCCGACAACCGGGGGTGCCGCCGCCACGGACTGTTCGGCCTGGTTGCGGCACTCGGCGAGGTCGGCTTCGTATTTCGCCTGATCGGCGCCCTTGATGTCCACCGCGGGCCTGTAGGACTGGGCGCAGCCGGCCGCGACAAGGCAGGCGGCGGCACTCATCGCCAATTTCCGTTTCATCGTGCATCTCCCGGGTCCGCGGGTGCGCAAGCGCGCCGACACCCCGCGGCCCTCCATCCGGCGGGACCGGCCCGCCGAACCTTGACCGTCGGACCGGGACCCGGAAATTCAAAATTTCCGGAGTTCCAACGGCGCCTTTTGCCGCCCCTTCGTGCTACTGTGGTGAAGACAGGCCCGCCGCCAGGGGAAAAGCCCGTCGCCCACAGGAGGAATCGTCGTGGCCCAGATCAACATCATGTTCACCCGCTTCTCGGCCTTCTACAGCCCGCTGATCGCCGCCATCGCCGCCGGTTTCCTGAAGGCCGAAGGGCTGGAGCCGACCCACGCGGTGGCCCCGCCGGGGAGCTCGGCGGTCAAGGGCCTCGCCGACGGATCGGCCCACGTGGTCCAGTCGGCGCTGTCCAACAGTTTCGCCGCCCTCGAAAAAGGCGAGACGCCGCCGGCCGTCCACTTCGCCCAGATCAACGAGCGGGACGGGTTCTTTTTAGCCGGCCGAGAGCCGGACCCCGGTTTCACCTGGGACAAGCTGGCCGGCAAACAGGTCCTGGTCGACCACGGCGCCCAGCCGCTGGCCATGTTCAAGTACGCCCTGCACCGGAAGGGCGTGGCCTACGACAGCATCGAGGCGATCGACGCCGGCGACGTGAAGGCCATCGATACCGCCTTCCGTTCGGGCCAGGGGGACTACGTTCACCAGCAGGGCCCGGCGCCCCAACAGTTGGAACGCGACGGTACCGGCCACGTGGTCGCGTCGGTCGGCGAGGCCATCGGCCCCGTCGCCTTCAGCAGCCTGGCCGCGTCCCCGGAATGGCTGCGGACCGACATGGCGAAGGCCTTCGTGCGCGCCTATGCCAAGGCCCGGCACTACGTCAACGACACGCCCGCGACCGAGATCGCCCGCGCCGAGGCGGCCTACTTTCCCGACATCGACCAGGACGTTCTCGCCGCCACCATCACGGCGTACCAGGACCTCGGGTGCTGGAACCCGACGCTGCCCATAACCGCGGACGCTTTCGAGGTGACCCTGGACGTCTTCCAGCACTGTGGCCTGATCACCAAGCGCCACGCCTACGAGGACATCGTCGCGCCGCCCCCGGAGGCCTAGCGGGGCCTCGCAGGGGCGGCCAGCGCCATGACGTCCGACACCCCGCGGAGCGGCGCCGAGCGCAAAAGCGCGTGGAAGCTGAGCATCATCACCCTCGCCCATGTGATGGGCACGGTGAATATCGTCTCGGTGCTCGCCATGGCGCCGGTGATCCAGCGCGACCTCGACCTCAGCGTGACCCAGTTCGGCCTGCTGGTGACCGCGTATAACGGCGCCCAGGCCGCATGCGCCCTTCCGGCCGGCGGCATGGTCGACCGCCTGGGCGTCGGGTGGGTCCTTGCCCTGGCCCTTGTCATCCTGGCGACGGCGACCACCATGCTCGGCCAGGCGACGGATTTCACGTTCGCCCTGGGCTCGGTGGCGGTCATGGGGCTTGGCTATTCCCTGGTCAATCCGGCCACCGCCCGGGGGGTGCTGCAGTGGTTCCCGCCCGAGCGGCGGGCGACGGCCATGGGAATCAAGCAGACCGGCGTCCCCCTGGGCGGCATTCTGGCCGCCGGGAACGGCGCCCTGGCCGCGTTCGTGAACTGGCAGAGCATCCTCGGCATGGTCGCCGGGGCGACCGCCCTCGGCGCCGTGCTGTGTCTGGGACTGGCCGGGCGCCCGCAACGCCAGGCCGCCGGAAGCCGCCCCGGCGTCCTGGCCGATTTGCGCCGGGTCATGGGGGACTGGAACCTCGGCCGCTTCGTCGCCATGAACGGGCTGTACAACATGGGCCAGGCCAATTTCTTCGCCTACCTGACGCTCTTCATGCGCGAGGCGGCCCAGGCCAGCCAGCCCGTCGCCGGCCTGTGCCTGGGCATCGCCCAGGCCTCCAGCGCCGTGGCGCGCATCGGTTGGGGCGTCGTCAGCGACACCTTCTTCCGCGGCCGCCGCAAGGTCCTGGTGGTCGTCCTCGGCGCCCTGGCGGCGGTCTTCCTGGCGGCGATGGCGGCCGTCGGGCCGGGCTGGGGCGTGGTGCTGGGCGCCGCCCTCGCCCTGGCACTCGGCGCGACCATCGGCTCGTACGCCGGGCTGTCGCAGACCATGGCGGTGGAATCCACCGAGCCGCGCCTGGCCGGCTCGGCCATGGGCTACACCATGATCGGCACCTCGCTTGGCGGCATGATCGGCCCGCCGGTGTTCGGCGCCATCGTCGATTTCAGCGGCGATTACGCCAACGGCTGGCTGTTTTCCGCCGCCCTGCTGGTCGCCGGGACGCTCCTCCTTGGCCTCGGCTTCAAGGAACGGCGATGACGCCGCCGCCGGCCCTGGCCGCCCGCCCTAGCCGCTGAGCACCGAACAGCGCTGGATGGAGCGCTCGGCGACCATGTTGTCGGTGGCGTCGCGGAATTTCTTGTAGTGGGGGGTTTCGCGGTGGGCGTCCAGCGAGGCCGCCTCGGTGTATTCCTCGTAGAAGAACAGCGTATCGGCGTCGTCCTCGGAGACCAGAACGTCGAAACGGTGGCAGTCGGGCTCGTCCAGCCGCGCGGCGCGGGCGTTCTCCAGGACGTGCGCCCGGAAATCGGCGGCGGTCCCGGGTTTCAGCTTGACGGTCACGATGATGGCGAAGTGGGTCACGATGTCCTCCCAGGGCGGCGGTCCGGCGAGCCCGGGGGCCGGCGGACCGGAGTTGTTCAGAGATGTATGGACAACCATACCCCGATTTTTGAATATGCGGACCCGGACATTTCCTTGGGGAGGAACGACCATCATGGGGACGGACACCAACATCGTGCGCACGGCGGACATCTGCGACGCCCACGGGGACGCCGTTTCCGTGTGCGAGCTTTCCTTCCATGACTACGCCGCCCGCAACCATTTCCACGGCGAGATCGTGACCTTCAGCACGTTCGAGGACAACAAGGGGGTGCGCGACGTGCTCGACAGGGGCGGCCGGGGCAAGGTGCTGGTCATCGACGGCCGCGGGTCGGCGCGCCGGGCGCTGTGCGGCGGCAACATCGCCGCGCAGGCCGAGAAGAGCGGCTGGGCGGGGATCGTGATCAACGGCCGCATCCGGGACGCACACGAATTCGCCGACCTGGATTTCGGCGTCAAGGCGACGGGCACGACGCCCAGGCGCCCCCATCAGGACGGCACCGGCAAGGCCGGCGTTCCGGTGACCTTCGGCGGCGTCACCTTCCGCCCCGGCGAGTACCTGTATGCCGACGGAGACGGCGTCATCGTCTCCGAGGCCCCCGTCCATGACTGAAGCGGCGGACGAATTCCAGACGCTGCACGAGATCGTCAAGCGGGCCCGAAAAAATCTTTCCCCGGAGGTGTGGGACTACGTGGTCGGCGGCACGGAGACCGAAACCACCCTGAAGCGCAACAGAACGGCGCTGGATTCCATCGCTTTCAGGCCCCGTGTGCTGCGGGACGTGTCCGCCGTCGACTGCTCTTCCACGTTTCTCGGCGACAGGCTGCGCATTCCGGTCGTGCTGGCGCCCATCGGCTCGCTGGAGGACGTCGAGCCCGGCGGCGGCGCGACGGCGGCACTGGCGGCCGCGGAATTCGGCGTCGCCTCCATGCTCAGTTCCGTGTGCCAGCCCGGCCTGGACAAGGTCGCCGCCGCCTCCGACTGCCCGCTGATCTACAACCTGTATGTGCGCGGGGACGCGGACTGGATCGCCGATCACGTACGCCGCGCCGTGGACGCCGGTTGCCGGGCCTTCTCGGTGACCGTGGATTCGGCCGTCTACAGCCGCCGCGAACGGGACATCGCCAAACGCTACAAGAGCTCGTCGCGCCGGCGGGCCACCAACATGGAATTTCAGGCCGGGTTCAACTGGGACCACGTGAAGCGGATCCGGGACGCCATCGATATTCCCCTGATCTTGAAAGGCATCGCCACCGCCGAGGACGCGGCGATCGCGTGCGGGCTGGGCATCGACGTGATCTACGTCTCCAACCACGGCGGCCGGCAGCTGGATCATGGCCTGGGCGCGATCGAGGTCCTGCCCGAGGTGGTCCGCGAGGCGGGCGCCAAGGCCGCGGTCGTCGTCGACGGCGGTTTCATGCGCGGCACCGACATCGTCAAGGCCATCGCCGCCGGCGCCGCCGCGGTGGGCATCGGCAGGCTGCAGTGCTTTGGCATGGCGGCGGCGGGCCAGGCCGGGCTGGTGCGCGTCCTCGAGCTCCTGGAGACCGAGATCAGGGCCTGCCTCGCACTCCTTGGCGCCGACAGGTTCGACGGCCTCGACGAGACCTGCCTGCGCCCGGCGCAGCCGGTGGACACGGCCCATGTCCTGAGCGCCTTTCCCCTGCTCGACGAGGGGTGCTGAGCGGGCTCCCCTCACCCCTTGGCGCCGCCGCGCACAAAATCGTAAATCCGCGTGAAGTCGCTTCCCGGCAGGGCCGCGTCGGCCCGCCGCCACAGCTCCGTGACCGCCGCGCCGACGGCGGCCGGCGTGTCGGCGGCGCGCACGGTCTCCAGGTAGAGGCGCACGTCCTTGGCCATGAGCGCCATCTGGAAGCCCGCGTCATAGGTGCCGGTCTGGATGCGCTTGGGGAACTTGTCGCTGGTCGCGGTGTTGCGCCCGGTGGAAACGTTGACCACGTCGAGCATGGTCTGCAAGTGCAGGCCCTGGGCGAGCCCGAAGGCCATCGCCTCGGACGTCGCCGCCATCGCGGTGGCGGACAGGAAGTTGTTGATCAGCTTCATGGCCTGCCCCTGGCCGGCCCTGTCCCCCACATGGAGCGGGTTCCCGGCTATCGCCCCGAGGACGGCGCGGTGGCTTTCCAGCAGCGCCGCCGGCCCCGCCCACATCACCGTCACCGTGCCCGCCCGTGCCCCGGCCTGGCCGCCGCTGACCGGCGCGTCCACGTAGGCGACGCCGGCCCCGGCGAGCACGGCGTGGGCCTGCGCCGCGGCGCCGATGCCGATGGTCGAGAGGTCGATCACCTGGGACACGGCGCGCCCGCTGAGCGCGGCCAGCTCCCCGGCGACGGCCAGGGTGGCGGCGCCGTCCGGCAGGCTCAGGAACACCGTCTCCGCCGCCCCGCCGACGGCGGCGAGGGAGGCCGCGGCCCTGGCGCCGTCGGGCGTCCGGGCCTCGGTGCCGGCCTTGTCGTAGACGGTGAGATCGAACCCGGCGGCGGCGATGTTGGCGGCCATGGGACCGCCCATGGCGCCGAGCCCGACGAAGCCGAAACGGGCCGGGCTCATGCGCCGCCGCCCGGGTCTATGCCGTCTTCGTCGAGGATTTCGCGGGCCAGCCGGAAGGCCTCGACGCCGGCGGGGACGCCGCAATAGATGGCGATCTGCAACAGCGTCTCCTTGAGTTCGTCCAGGCTGCAACCGTTGCCCAGCGCGGCGCGGAAATGCAGCTTGAATTCATGGGGCCGGTTGAGCGCCGATAGCATGCACAGATTGTTGAGGCTGCGCTGTTTCCGGCTCAGCACGCCGCGGCCCCAGGTGGCGCCCCAGCAATATTCGGTGACCAGCTCCTGGAATTCCCGGTTGAAGTCGTCGGCGCCCGCCAGCGCCCGCTCCACGTGTTCGGCTCCCAGGACTTCCTTGCGAGTCCTGAGGCCGGTCTCGTAGCGTTCCGATGCCATGGTGATGCCCCTCCTGTCATTGAACAAAGCGATTGCCCGTGCGGACGCCGGCAAAGGTAAGGTTCGCGCCCGGCCCGGCCTGTCGCCCGGCGGTTCGCCCAAACCGGCCGCCGGAGACCGGTTGGAGCCTCTGCGGCGGGTCCGTCGGCTGCCCACGCCGGCGTTCCGGTAATCGACGCCCGGGTCCCCCATGAGGCTGATGCCGGCCTCGCAAACGCCGTCGGCGCAGGTCAACGGGATGCCGCCGTCGCTGGCCGGGGCGGCGGCAAATGAGAAAATAGACCTGGTGCGTGTCGAACCTTCCCCTGTGCGGCTAAGGACGAACGGCCCGGAACCGGGCGGAAACCGGGCGGAAACCGGGCCGATTGTGCCGCGATCACGGGGCGCCCGCAACCGGTCTGTGGCCTTTCCCGGGGCCGGCCGGCCGCCGGGGGCCCTGCGCTCCACCGGCCTCGGACCTGGAAACGCCAGGGCGGAATAGGCTCCGCCGCCCGTGATTCCGGGCGGGGACGGATATTTGGGCAAATATTCGAGGGGATATTTGACATCAAGGCCGTGTAACTCTACGTTTTTCCGGCCAAACGCGGGCCACAAGAAAAATCGGGAGGATTCGTGCCGCCGCTGCTCGAAATCGACAACCTGTACACTCAATTCTTCACGTCCGCCGGCACGGTAAGGGCGGTGGACGGGATTTCCTACACCGTGGAGGAGGGCGAGACGGTTGCGATCGTCGGCGAATCCGGGTGCGGCAAGTCGGTCAGCGCCCTTTCCATCCTGCGGCTCATTCCGAACCCTCCGGGGCGCATCGTGGAGGGCAGCATCCGTTTCATGGATAGAAATCTTATCCAGTTGAGCGACGAAGAGATCCGCCACGTGCGCGGCCGCGAGATCGCGATGGTGTTCCAGGAACCCATGACCTCGCTTAACCCGGTGCTGACCATCGGGCGGCAGCTTACCGAGACGTTGACCCACCACCTGGACATGGACGACGACGACGCGCGGGCGCGGGCGCTCGAGCTGCTGGGCCTGGTCGGGATTTCGGACCCCCAGCGGCGGCTCGGCCAGTACCCCCACCATTTGAGCGGCGGCATGCGCCAGCGGGTGATGATCGCCATGGCGCTGTGCTGCGAGCCCAAACTGATCATCGCCGACGAGCCGACCACGGCGCTGGACGTGACCATCCAGGCCCAGATCCTGGAACTGATGAAGGAACTGACCCGGCGCCTGGGCGTCGCCCTGATCATCATCACCCATAACCTGGGCGTGGTGGCCCGCTATGCCGACCGGGTGAACGTCATGTACGCCGGCAAGATCATCGAGCGCGGCAGCGCCCTCGACATCTACCACAGCCCGGCCCATCCCTATACCCTCGCCCTTCTGCGCTCGGTTCCGCGCATGGACCAGCCGCGCAAGGAAAAGCTGGACCCGGTCGAGGGCCAGCCGCCCGACCTGACGACCCTCGACGAGGGATGCCCGTTTCGGCCCCGCTGCCGCTATGCCGTGGACCGCTGCGCGGAAGAGAATCCCCTGCTTGAGCCGGTCAGCGAGGGGCATCTCTCGGCGTGCTGGGAGAAGGACCGCCTCGGCGGCCCCCTGAAGGAAGCTTCATGAGCGTTCCGACAATGGCGACCGAGGCTCCGGAAGCGGGGCCCGACCGGGCCCAGGGAGAGGTCCTGGTCCAGGTCAGGAACCTCAAGATGCATTTCCCCATCACCGCGGGGATCCTGATCCAGCGGGCGGTCGCCCACGTGAAGGCCGTGGACGGGGTGAGCTTCGACATACGCAGAGGCGAAACCCTTGGCCTGGTGGGCGAATCGGGGTGCGGCAAAACGACGACCGGCCGCTGCATCCTTCGCCTCGAACGCCCCACCGCGGGGGAGATTTATTTCGACGGGATCAACATCGCCGACAAGAGCAAGAGCGAATTGGTCACCCTGCGCCAGAAGATCCAGGTCATATTCCAGGACCCATACAGTTCGCTCAACCCGCGGATGATGATCGGCCAAATCATCGGCGAGCCCATGCACGTCCACAAGATCGAGGCCGATCCGAAGGCGCGGGACAATCGGGTGCGGGAACTTCTCAGTCTCTGCGGCCTCGATCCCAGGTTCGCCGACCGCTATCCCCACGAGATGAGCGGTGGACAGCGCCAGCGGGTGGGCATCGCGCGGGCCCTGGCCATGAAGGCGGAGTTCATCATCTGCGACGAGCCGGTCTCGGCGCTCGACGTCTCCATTCAGGCCCAGGTCATCAACCTGCTGGAGGATCTGCGCGAGGAATTCCACCTCACCTACCTGTTTATCGCCCACGATCTCAGCGTCGTGCGGCATATTTGCCACCGGGTGGCGGTGATGTACCTGGGCAAAATGGTGGAACTGGCTGACTGCGACGAGCTTTACGACAACCCCCTGCACCCTTACACTCAGTTATTGCTCTCGGCGGTCCCCATCCCGGACCCGACGGTGGAGGCCGAACGCGAGCATCGGATCGTCAAGGGGGAGGTTCCAAGTCCGATCAATCCGCCCGGCGGGTGCGTGTTCCACCCCAGGTGCCCACGGGCGGTTGAAGGATGCAGTCAGAACGTCCCCGAATTCCGGGAAGTGAAGCCGGGCCACTGGGTGGCCTGCACCGAGGTTTGAACGCCCCCGTTAAGAAAGGGCGATGCATATCAAGGGAACTCAAGGGAACGGCTATGTTCCTGTTACCAGGGAAGGAGCAAAAGTTATGACACGTCTGTATTCGAAAATCGCCATTTCCGCGGTGGTGGGGGCCGTCCTCGCCGTCGGTGGGCTCGGCACGGTAAAGGCCGAGAAGATCAAGAGGGGCGGTATCTTGAGCTTCGTGGTCGGCTCGAAGATCCCGTCGTACGATCTTCACCGGGAGACCACTTTTGGCGTGATCCACCCGATCCGCCCGTTTTACAGCCTGCTGATCCGGATCAATCCCAACAACCCGTCGTCGCCGACCGACTTCGTCTGCGACCTGTGCAAAGGCAAGGTGCCGACGGGCACGGACGGAGGCAAGACGTACACCTTCAAGATCCGCAGGGGCGTGCAGTTCCACGACGGCACGCCGCTGACGGCGCACGACATCGTCGCCACCTACAAGAAGATCATTTTCCCGCCGAAGGGAGTCCCGAGCGCCCGCAAGGCGTTCTTCAAAATGGTGAAATCGGTGAGCGCGCCGGACGACTTTACCGTCGTCTTCAAGCTGAAGTTCCCGTCGGGGGCCTTCATTCCGGCGGTCGCCACGCCGTTCAACATCGTTGTGTCGAAGAAGGACCTGGATACCCACGGCTACAACTGGCACAAGAAGCACATCAACGGCACCGGCGCCTTCAGCTTCGTGCAGCACCAGCCGGGATCGTTCGTCGAGGGCAAGGCGTACCCGCGCTATCACCACATCGGCAAGCCCTACCTGGACGGCTTCAAGGCGATCGCGGCGCCGAAGATGGCCATCCGCCTTCAGGCCATCCGCGGCGACCGGGCGTCCATCGAGTTCCGCGGCTTCCCGCCGAAGGCCCGCGACGACCTGGTCAAGGCGCTGGGCAACAAGATCACGGTGCAGGAGAGCGACTGGAACTGCGTGCTCCTGTTCACGCCCAACCACAAGCGCAAACCGTTTGATGACGTCCGCGTGCGCAGGGCGCTCAACCTGGCCGTCGACCGCTGGGCGGGCTCCAAGTATCTTTCGCGAATCGCCATCGTGAAGACGGTGGGCGGGGTGGTGTTCCCCGGACACCCGCTGGCGGCGACCGAGGCCGAGCTGGTCAAGCTCACGGGCTTCGGCAAGGACATCAAGAAGTCCAGGGCCGAGGCCAGGCGGCTGCTGAAGGAAGCGGGCGTCAAGGAGGGATTTACCTTCGACTTCTCCAACCGCGGCGTCGACCAGCCCTACAAGGTGGTGGGGACCTGGCTCGTCGGCCAGTGGAAGAAGATCGGCCTCGTTGCCAAGCAGCGGGTACAACCGTCGGGGCCCTTCTATGCGACGCTTCGCAAGAGCAAGGACTTCGATGTGTCGATCGACTTCAACTGCCAGTCCGTGATCAACCCGATTGCCGACGTCACCAAATTCCTGGGCAGCGCCGGCAACAATTACGGCAGTTACGATGACCCGGTTCTCGAGAAAATCTACGACAGGCTGCTGCGTGCCGAATCGGAATCGGAGCAGCGCAAGATTATGCGCGAGTACGAGAATAGGGCCGTCAACGACCAGGCCCACCTGGGTATTACGCTCTGGTGGTACAAGATCAACCCCCACCGGTCTTACGTGAAGGGTTGGAAAATCGCGCCGAGCCACTACCTGAACCAGTCTCTCGACCAAGTCTGGATGGACAAGTAGCGGCGGCCAAAAAATAGAACCGGTCCCCCGCCCGCCGCCTTTCCGACGGCGGGCGGGGTCGCCGGCGCGGCGAAGAGGCGATGTATAAATACATTCTCAAGCGCGTGCTGCTGATGATCCCGACCCTGATCGGGGCGGCCGTGCTCGTTTTTTTCCTTTTGCGCCTGATTCCCGGCGACGTTTGCGAACTGCGTCTCGCCGGTACCGGCTTATACGCCGACCCGGCGGATATCGAACTGTGCCGGAACAACCTGGGGCTCAACGACCCCATTCTCGTTCAGTTCGCCGATTTCGTCATGGGGTTCTTCATTCTCGATCTCGGCGACTCCATGTGGACGGGCAAGCCCATCACTTTCGAGATCGGACTCCGTTTCCAGCTGTCGCTGCAAGTCGCGTTCATGGCCACCTTCGTCGCCATCGTCATATCGATCCCCCTGGGCACGATCTCGGCCATCAAGCAGGATACCTGGATCGATTACGTGGTCCGCACATTCAGCATCGCCGGAATCGCCATACCGTCCTTCTGGCTCGGCATCATCATCATTTTGGGGCTGCTGATCGTAACCCAGAAGTTTTTAGGCACGCCCTGGATGCCGCCCATCGAATACGTGTCGCCTTTAGAGGACCTGCCGGGCAACATGGCCCAGCTGATATGGCCGGCGGTGGCCACCGGGTACCGGTATTCGGCGGTCGCCACCCGCATGACCCGTTCGGCGCTCCTGGAAGTGCTGCGCGAGGATTACATCCGCACGGCGCGGGCCAAGGGTTTGCTGGAGAAGGTCATCATCAACCGCCACGCGCTCAAAAACTCGCTCCTGCCGGTGGTCACCGTCATCGGCATCGAGTTCGCGTTTCTCATGGGCGGGCTTGTCGTCACCGAACAGGTGTTCAACCTGAACGGCCTGGGCAAGCTGTTCGTAGAATCGGTGCTTAACAACGACTACTCCATGACCCAGGCGCTGGTCATGATCGTGGTCGCGGTGTTCGTGTTCACCAATTTCGTGGTCGATCTGTTCTATGCCTGGCTCGACCCGCGCATCCGCTACGGCTGATACCAAGGAGCGCCCGATGGCAGTTGTGTCTGAAGTCCAGGTCGAAGCCGGATTGGAGGAACTTACCCCGAAAAAACCCTGGCACGCGATCGCCATAGAGCTGATCCGCAGATATCCGTTGGGCACGGCCGGAGCGGTTATCGTGGTGGTCATGGTCGTGCTGGCGGTCTTCGCCGATGTGCTGTCGCCCTACGATCCGGAAGAGAACGCCTTCGAATTCATGTTGACGCCGCCCGGGTGGCAATTCTGGCTGGGGACGGACCAGTTCGGACGCGACATCCTGACCCGGATCGTGTTCGGCGCCCGTACCGCCCTTTTCGTCGGCTTCTCATGCGCGTTCATCGGCGCCATCACCGGACTCATCCTGGGCGTCGCCAGCGCCTATTTCGGCGGCCGCTTCGACCTCATCTTCCAGCGCGTCATGGACGTCTTCATGGCCTTCCCCCTGATCATCATGGCCATGGCCGTGGTTTCCATCTTCGGCACCGGCACCCAGAACGTGATCATCGCCATCACCATTCCGTTCATCCCGCGCTGCGCCCGCGTGGTCCGTTCCAGCGCCCTCGCCATTCGCGAGATCCCTTATGTGGACGCCGCCCGGGCCTGCGGTTTCAGCGACGCCCGGATCATTCTCCGCCACATGGTGCCCAATGTGATGGCGCCCTTCCTGATCATGCTCAGCGCTTTCGTCGGGCAGGCGATCCTGCTCGAGGCATCGTTGTCGTACCTCGGCCTGGGCGTCCAGGAGCCGACGCCGGCGTGGGGCCTGATGCTCCAGGGCGGCGCCGAGGAATACGCGGAAAGCGCGCCGTGGGTGGCGATCTGGCCGGGCGTCGCCATCAGCCTCGCGGTGTTCGGATTCAACCTGTTCGGCGACGCCCTGCGCGACGCCCTCGACCCCAAGCTGCGCTCGCAATAAGGTTTTTTCCGAAAAGCCCCGCCACGAGGATGGCGCCCGCCGGCGAAATCGGCTAGATCGGCGGTAATGTCGAGCATTGTCGTACACCTGGTCGGCGCGGCGCGGCCCAACTTCATGAAGGTGGCGCCGCTCTTTCACGTGCTCGGGCGCGAGGCGTGGTGCCGGCCGGTCCTCATCCACACCGGCCAGCATTACGACGCCAACATGTCCGGCGACATCTTCCGGGATCTTGGGCTGCCCGAGCCCGAGGTCTACCTTGGCGTCGGCAGCGGCAGCCACGGCGAGCAGACGGCCGGCGTCATCGCCGCCTATGAGCGTATTTGCCTCGAGGACCGGCCCGACTGGGTGGTCGTCGTCGGCGACGTCAACTCGACCATGGCCGCCGCCCTGGTCGCCGCCAAGCTGTGCATTCCCGTCGCCCATCTGGAAGCCGGCCTGCGCAGCCGCGACCGCACCATGCCCGAAGAGATCAACCGCATCGTCACCGACGCGGTGGCGGACCTTCTGTGGACTCCGTCGGCGGACGCCGATGACAACCTTCTGGCCGAGGGCGTGGACGAGGACCGGATCGAGCGCGTCGGCAACATCATGATCGATTCCTACGAGCTGTTGCGCCCCGAGATCGAGCGCCGGGAGACGCGGCAGCGGTTCGGCCTGTCGCCCGGCACCTACGGGGTCGTCACCCTGCACCGGCCGTCCAACGTCGATGACGAACGGGCGCTCGGCACCCTGGTCGATCAGCTCAGGGGGGCGGCGGAACGCCTGCCCCTGGTCTTTTCGGTCCACCCGCGCACCCGGCAAAGCCTCGACAGGCACGGCCTGATGGAGCGCCTTTCGGCGGGCGACGGCCCGTCGCTGACGCCGCCGATGGGCTACATCGACTTCATGAGCCTGGTGCGCGAAGCCCGGCTGGTGATCACCGATTCCGGCGGCATCCAGGAGGAAACGACCTATCTGGGCATCCCGTGCCTGACGCTGCGCGACACCACCGAGCGCCCGATCACCATCACCGAGGGGACCAACCGGCTGGTCCGCCCGGAGGACCTGCTGGACACCACCGCCCAAGTCATGGCCGGCGACCGGCCGAAATCCCGCTGCCCGGAGCTGTGGGACGGACAGACCGCGGGCCGGGTCGCCGCCAGCCTGAAGCGCCGCGCCGCACAATTAAGGGGACACCTTACTTAATTGCAATTAAGGGGACACCTTACTTAATTGGTTCAATTAGAGATGACGATTTTGGGGGACAATTAA
>JBHHXI010000017.1:0-29933 GCA_046756945.1 Rhodospirillales bacterium | reverse complement strand
CCGCGCTACGCAGAGGCGGGCGGGGAGGCGGCCCCGTGACCCTGGTCGACAGCCACTGCCACCTGGATTTTCCCGATTTCGCCGACGAACTGGACGCGGTGATCGTCCGCGCCGGCGACGCCGGGGTCGGCTGGATGCTGACCATCTGCACCCATGTCACCCGGTTCGACGGGGTGCTCGCCGTGGCCGAGGCCCATGACAACGTCTTTTGCACCGTCGGCATCCATCCCCACGAGGCGGCCAGCGAACCCGAGGTCACGGCCGAACACCTGGTGCGCCTGGCCCGCCATCCCAAGGTCGTGGGCTTTGGCGAAACCGGGCTCGACTATTACTACGAGCACAGCCCGAAGGAGAGCCAGCAGGCGAGCTTCCGCGTCCACATCGCCGCCGCCCGCGAAACCGGCCTGCCGCTGATCGTGCACACGCGCCAAGCGGACGCGGACACCGCCGGGATTCTGCGCGAAGAACACGCCAGGGGCGCGTTCTCCGGCCTCATTCACTGTTTCACCGCCGGCCAGGCGCTCGCCGACAGCGCGCTCGAGCTCGGGTTCTATATCTCGTTTTCCGGCATCGTCACCTTCAAGCGCTCCGATGACCTGCGCCAGACGGCGCGGGCGGTTCCGCTGGACCGCCTGCTGGTGGAAACCGACGCGCCGTACCTGGCGCCGGTGCCGAAAAGGGGGAAGCGCAACGAACCGGCGTTCACCGCGTATACCGCGGCCGAACTGGCCGGGGTGAAGGGGATCGAAGCCGATGCCCTGGCGCGGGCCACCACGGACAACTTCTTCCGCCTGTTCGCCAAGGCCCGGCGCACCGGGGAGGAGGCGGCCCCGTGCGGGTGACGATTCTCGGCAGCGGCCACTCCGGCGGTACGCCCATGGTCGGCGCCGGATGGGGCAACTGCGATCCGGCGAACCCGCGCAACCAGCGGCTTCGTTCCTCCATCCTGGTGGAAAACGCCGGGACCACGGTTCTCGTGGACACGTCGCCGGATCTGCGCCGGCAACTGCTGGACACCGGGGTGGAACGCCTGGATGCGGTGCTGTACACCCATTCGCATGCCGACCACCTGCATGGCATAGACGACCTCAGGGCCATCAACCGGGTGATAAAACGGCCGCTCGATACCTATGCCGACGCCGCCACCCTGGAAACCATCCGCAACCGGTTTCCCTATGTGCTCAGGCCCTTGCCCGAGGGCACCGATTTCTTCTACAAGCCGACCCTGATCGCCCATGAGTTCAAGAGCGGCGATTCCTTCCGCATCGGCGATATCGATGTGCAGACATTCGAGCAGGATCACGGCCACGTCCGGACCCAGGGCTTCCGTTTCGGGCCTATCGCGTATTCCACCGACGTGTCGGAGCTTCCCGACTACGCGTTCGATGTGCTGGCCGGCGTCGAGGCGTGGATCATCGCGACCCTGCTCGACGAGCCCCATCCGACCCACGCCCATGTGGACAAGGCCCTGGCCTGGATCGAGCGGGTGAAGCCGAAACGCGCCGTGCTGACGCACCTGAGCGAGCTCCTGGATTACGACACCCTGCGCGCGCGGCTGCCCGATGGGGTGGAGCCGGCCTACGACGGCATGGTGGTGGAAGCGGACGGGCGGTGATTGCGGCGCCCGCCGGCGCGCCCTGACGCTTCAGCGTGCCGGCCCGGCGATCGAATCGGCCCAGCCGGACCGGGCGCGAAACATAAATACCGTTGGGAATACGACGTATAAGCCATTGGGACAAAACAGAATACCATGATTTGCCATAATATCCATTATGCGACAACCGGATATTCCGCCGTGGCGCCCCGGCGGCGACCGTTGCGGTTTTTCGTGACCTTCCCCACCACGGGTCATGATCGGCGCCGGGCGCGGTCCGGCGGATCAGGGAGGCCGGGATGAGCACCAACATCGAGCGCCTGGTCGGGATCATGGCGTTGCTGCGCGATCCCGATAAAGGGTGCCCGTGGGACGTCGAACAGACGTTCGCCACCATCGCGCCCCATACCATCGAGGAGGCCTACGAGGTCGCCGACGCCATCGAGCGCGACGACATGGCCGGACTGGTGGACGAGTTGGGGGACCTGCTGTTGCAGGTGGTGTTCCATGCGCGCATGGCGGAAGAAGCCGGGCACTTCGATTTCGACGACGTGGCCGGGGCCATCTGCGACAAGCTGGTGCGCCGCCATCCCCATGTCTTCGGCGACGCCAGGGTGGACGGCGCGGCCGACCAGACCCGGGCCTGGGAAGAGCACAAGGCGAACGAGCGGCGGAGCAAGGCGGGTTCCCGGGACGGCGCCGGCGCCAGCGTGCTCGATGGCGTCGCCCTTGCCCTGCCCGCCCTCACCCGCGCCCTGAAGCTGCAACAGCGGGCGGCGCGGGTCGGCTTCGACTGGGACGACCCGGCCCAGGTGATCGAGAAGTTCGGCGAGGAAATCGGGGAAATCGAGCGCGAGATGGCCGCCGGGGCGGCCGCCGACCGCCTGGAGGACGAGATCGGCGACCTGCTGTTCAACTGCGCCAACCTGGCGCGCAAGCTCAAACTGGACCCGGAAAAGGCGCTGAGGCGGGGAAACGCCAAGTTCGGGCGGCGTTTCCGCCGGGTCGAGGCCCTCCTGGCGGCCGACGGCACGCGCCCCGAGGACGCTACCCTGGCCGAAATGGAAGCCCTGTGGTGCCGCGCCAAACAAGAGGAATGATTTAACAAACGAAGGTCACGCGTTGAATCTCAACGATTTTATTCCCTCCGCCCCCTGCCCCGCCATGGCCGCGCCGGCGCGCCTGGCGGCGCGGGCCCTTGTGCTGGCCGCGTTCCTGGCGGCCGTCCTCGGCGGCTGTTACCTGCCGCTGCGTTTCGACGCCGAGGTGAAGATTACCCGCGGCGGCTACTACGAGATGGACTACGACGGCTACCTGGTCTGGGTGCCGCTGTATGAGGGCCTGCGCTCGGGCAAGATTTCGCCGGCCAAGGAAAAGGAGAAGGTGGCGCAACTGACGAGCGATCTGACGCGGGACACGGCGATCACGGACACCCGCTACTTCAAGCAGGGGCGTTTCCGGTTGCGTTGGAAAAAATCGGGCGACCTGCTGCGCGCCAAGTCGGTGACCTTCCTGCGCCGCAACGAGACCTTCATCGGAATCAAGTACGTGAAGACCACGGGCCTGATCACCCTGCGCGGCGCCGGCATCGGCAAGTCGGCCCTCAAGCGGCTCGCCGCGATGGGGCTCGGCACCGAGGGCGAGCTCCGGGTCAAGACCGACCTGCCCATCGTCGAACACAACGCGACCAGGGTAACCGGCGGCGTACAGAAGATCCTCACCTGGAAGATCAGGAGCCTGTTCGACCCGCCGCCGAAGCTGGTCCTCGAGCTGCGTTAGGGTCCGGCCATGGGGGGCGCCGCCCCCCAATCCCCCGGCCAGGGGATTTCAATCCCCTGGACCCCAATAATTCGGGTTCCAAGGGCCGTCGGCCCTTGGTAGGGATCAAAAGGGGCAACGCCCCTTTGTCCTCTAGCCGTCGCCGAGAAGGCGGATCAGGGCCGTGTGGTCGAGGCGGCCCGCGCCCTTTTCCTGAAGCCGCGCCAGGTACCCCTCGACGAGGGCGGCCACCGGCACCCGGGCGCCGTTTTCGGCGGCCTCGGCGAGGACGATGCGCATGTCCTTGAGCATCCAGTCGACGGCGAAGCCGAAGTCGAACCTGTCCTCGATCATGGTCAGTGCCCGGTTGTCCATCTGCCAGGACTGGGCGGCGCCCTTGGAGATCACGTCCACCACCTTGGCCGCGTCGAGGCCGGCGCAGAGGGCGAAATTCAGGCCCTCGGCCAGGCCCTGGATGACGCCGACGCAGCAGATCTGGTTGACCATCTTGGTCAGCTGCCCGCTGCCCACGGGTCCCATCAGGGTGACCGCCCTGGCGTACGCCCCGATCACCGGCTCGGCCCTGGCGAAGGTTTCCGGCGCGCCGCCGACCATGATGGTGAGGATGCCCTTCTTCGCTCCCTCCTCGCCCCCCGACATCGGCGCGTCGAGGAAGCCCAGGCCCCGTTCGTCGGCCGCCTGGCCGACCTCCCGCGCCACCATGCCCGAGGCGGTGGTGTGGTCGACCAGGACCGCGCCTTCGTCCATGCCGGCGAAGGCGCCGTCCGCGCCGTGGACGACGGCGCGCAGGTCGTCGTCGTTGCCGACGCAGGTGAACACCAGGTGCGCGCCGGTGGCCGCCTCGGCCGGGGTGGCGCCCAGGCGCCCGCCGTGCTCACGCACCCAGGCCTCGGCCCTGGTGCGCGTGCGGTTGAAGACGGTGATCTCGTGGCCCGCCCGGGCCAGGTGGCCGGCCATGGGATAGCCCATGGTGCCGAGGCCGATGAACGCCGTTTTGGTGGCCGTCATGTGCGCGTCTCCTGTGCCGGGAGCGGGGGGAAGCCGACCGCTTCCTGGTGGGGGGACACTTTAGCCGGCGCCGAGGGCCCGGTGAAGGGCGTCCCAGGTGGCTTCGTCGGGCGCCAGCAACAGGGTGCCCTCGATGATGCGCGGCGCCGGACGGTAGGGCGAACGGCCGTCCGCGAAGGCGCTGAAGCCGCCGGCCTCCCGGTGCAGGAGCACCCCGGCGGCGTGGTCCCAGGGCCTGATCCGGCCGGCGTAGCGGGCGAAGTGCAGCCGGCCCCCGGCCAGGTCCATGTATTCCCGGCCGACGCAGCCGTAGCGCACCAGACGGGCGCCGGCGAACGCCCCGCCGGCGTGTTCGCGCAGCCGTTTGCGCAGCCGGCCGCCGAGGGACCCGCTCATCTTGCCGAGGGGCGCCGGCGCCGCGGCGCGCACCCGGTCGCCGCCGATCCAGGCCCCCTCCCCGTCCGCCGCCCACATGGTGACGTCGTTTACCGGGTCGTGGATCCACGCGGCGACGCACCTCCCGCCCAGGCAATAGGCGACGATGACGGCGAAGCACGCTTTTCCGTCGACGAAGTTCCGCGTCCCGTCCAGGGGATCGATCACCCATACCGGGGCGTCCCCGGCCAGCGCCAGGAGGGAGCCCGGATCGGCGTCGGCCGCCTCTTCGCCGACCACGGCGGAACCCGGACTGAGGGCCGTCAGCGCCGCGGCCAGACGGTCCTCGGACCCGGTATCGGCGATGGTCACCAGGTCGCCGGGGCGCTTCTCCGAAACGTCGCCCGCGGCCAGGGCGCGGAACCGGGGCATGATTTCGCCGGCGGCGGTGTCGCGGATGATCCGGGTGACGCGGTCGATGTCGGGGCGCATGGACCCTATGTCCCCCAATTCGCCGTCCCGGCAAAGGGAAAACCGCCGGCGACCGCCGGATAAAACTGAAATGTTCTCTTTTCCTCCGCGTTCCTTTGCGTCCTCCGCGTTGAAATTCGAAACCCAGAGCACGCAGAGGACCGCAGAGAGTTTTAAAAAAAACATCAGCGGGGCTTCCGGCCATGGTACGGCACCCTTGCGGGCCGGCGCGGGTTGGCGTCAAATTCGTCCATGTCCGGGCGTGCCTACGTGTTGGCGTCGGTTATGGCCGCGGTGCTTGCCGGGGGGACTGCGGCCTGTTCGCCGGCGCGGCTGGACGAAGCGGTGCGCGTGCTGGCCGACATCGACGCCGGCCCCGGGCCGAGCGTCCTGAAGGAGCAGACGCCGACGCCGGTCCGGCGGCCCGTGCGCTACACCGTCGACGGGCGGGCGCGCGCCGGGGACCTCTATCTTCCCGGGGACGGGGCGCTGGCGGCCATGGTGCTGGTGCCCGGGGTGGCGCGGCAGGGCAAGGACGACCCCCGGCTGGTCGCCTTCGCCGGCACCCTGGCCCGGGCCCGCTTCGAGGTGCTGGTGCCCGACCTGCCGAGGCTGCGCCAGCTCAAGGTGAGCCCCGAAGACGCGGGCGCCATCGCCGATGCGTCCGTCTACCTGGACGGCCGCGCGCAAGGCGGTCGGCCCCTGGGCCTGACGGCCATCTCGTACGCGGTGGGGCCGGCGGTGATCGCCCTGTTCGAACCGGGGGCGGCGGAGCGCATCGACTTCGTGCTGGCCATCGGCGGCTATCACGACATCGAGGCCGTGCTCACCTTTTTCACCACCGGCCATTACCGCGGGGCCGGCGCCACGGCCTGGCGCCGCCGTACCCCCAACGCCTACGGCAAATGGGTATTCGTGCGCAGCAACGCGGACCGGGTGGGCGACGCGGCCGACCGGGCGCTGCTGACGGCCATGGCGGAGCGCAAGCTCGACGACCTCCGGGCCGACGTCTCGGACCTGGCGGGGCGTCTCGGGCCCGCCGGCGGCGCCGTCCATGCCCTGCTCGCCAACCGGGACCCGGAGAGGGTGCCCGCCCTGCTCGCCCGTTTGCCGCCCGGCGTCACCGGGGACATGGCGGCGCTGGATCTCAAGCGGCGGGACCTGGGCGCGCTGAAGGTCCGCTTCGTGCTCGTCCACGGCCGCGACGACCCGATCATTCCGGAAACCGAGAGCGAAAGCCTGGCCGCCGCCCTGTCCCGGGCGGAGTTGTTCCTCGTCGACAGCCTCGACCACGTGGATCCCAAGCCGGTGGGCCTGTCCGACAAGCTGGTGCTGCTGCAGGCCATCTACACGGTCCTGCGGCTGCGCGACGCGCCGCCCGGGTCCTGATGCCCTCGCCTTAACGCAGACGGGTATTGGAAAGTAAAACGAAGGATAACACAGAGAACACAGAGGACGCAGGGAAGACACAGAGAACGCAGAGGAGAATAATATAAAATAATATAAATATTATATTTTCACGTCTTCCGAACCCCTGGCGCTAAAATACCATTTTTCTCTGTGAAATATCTCTCTGTTGTTTGTGAATTTCTTGTGTCTTCTCTGTGGTCTCTGTGTTCTCGGTGGTTAAATACATAATATTTTGCCTTCGACCGCCCCTTTGCCGCGTTGCGCCGGCGGCGCGGGCGCCTGTCCCGGCGATCATGCGGCACCGGCTAGCGCGGCGGCCACAGGCGCGCCATCACCGCGTCGGCGTCGGCCAGCCGGTCGGCGAGGAAGGCGCGGGTGCGCTGCTGGCCCACGGAGTCGTCGCGCAGCCAGAGGAACACGGTGGCGACGAACAGCGCCGTGAGGCCGATCTCCTCGACCTGCTTGCGCCGGCCGGTGGCGTCCAGGTGGGCGGCGTCGCGGATCCACTGCACCGTCCGCGAAAGCGTCCACACCAGGGCCAGGTTGTGGTGGGGATGGCCGGGATAGAGCTTTTCGCCGAGCATCTCGCCGGTCGCGCCGCGGTAGGGCGCCAGGGCGTCCAGCCACGCGCTGATCACCCGGTACAGCCGGTCGGTCGCGGGCAGCCTGGCGAAGCCCTTGCCGCGCTTGGCCAGCATGGCGGCGTCGGCGCGGGCGAGCCAGGCGTCGGCGATGGCGTCCTTGTCCCGGTAATGGGCGCGGATGTCGGCCATGGAGATGTTCAGGCGCCGGGCCACCTGGCGCAGCCGCAGGCGCCCCCATCCCATGTCGTTGGCGATGTCGAGGGCGGTGTCGAGGATACGCGCCGGCGTGGTTCTCGCCATGGAACCCTCCGCCGCCAATTATACAGCCATTGGCGGGGTGGATCGAGTCCCTGCCGGCAGGGCGGCGAACAGGCGGGCGGCGGCCCGCCCCCTGTTCAGGCCGAATACACGTCCCGGTCCTTGTGGTAGACCTCGGCGAAGGTATCGAGCATGCGCGCCGCCTCGGCGTCGAAGTCGGCCCGCTGCATGAGGGCGCGGGTGACGAAACAGGCGAACGTCACCGCTTCGCCCTTGCCGCGCAGGGCGAAGGCGCCGGCAAGGTCGTCCAGGTAATCGTGGATGAGCTTGCGCGCCATGACGTTGAGCTGGCGTTTGACGAAGCGGTGCTTGTCCCGCCACTTCCGTTGCGCCTGCCTGGTCGCCATGAGGGCCCTCCCGCTGCGGGTGATACATCTCCCGCAGGCTATCTACTAGTAGAAAACGTGCCGCGTCAAGGGACGCCCGGCGGCGGGTGGTGCCTCGGTTTGAAATCGTGGCGGACCAACACCCTGAAGGTTCGCTTTTTAGCGGACCCTGTCTGCCTTACGCTGAGCGGCAGACATTGGCGCGGGGGCATCGGCGCTTCTGCCCCTGGACCCTTTGCGGACATGCGTCGAACGACATGGTTCGCCAGTGGTGTTGGGAAAAGATAGAAGAGGTCCCAGCCTCAACGAGTCGGCTTCAGCGACTTCCAGTAATTGACGTTGAGGTCCTTCATAAACCAGTCGTGGGCCTCGCCGAGGCACCGTCGCATTGGAAAGCCGCCCGGGGTTTGGGCGTTTTCTCGGCAGTAATCGAAGTAACGGCGGTTGAAGGCGAGAGAATCCTCGCTCAATCCCGTTTCCGCGGCGACCCCCCGCTGCCACAGAACCTCGCCGGCAGCCGCCGAGACCGACCCCTTGGCCGGCAACCTGTTGATGATGCGGTTGGTCAGCCGCGCCATGGCCAGATTTTCGGCGTTCATCTCTGTCCAATAGGCGCCTGTGGTTTTGAGTTCACGGACGGCCTGTGCCTCGTCGCTGGCGGTTTGCGGCTTCGGATCACCGTCCCGGGGCACGGGCATCAGCATTGCCAAGCGCTCGATCCTCACCGTCAGCCGGGCCAGGCCATGGCTTTTCAGAAACGCCGCCGGCGCCGAAACACGAAACGCCAAGTTCCCGCGGAGGCTAGTGAAGCGGAGAATGTCCGGCGCCAGCGTCACCGTCTTGCCATCCTTGCGGTGTCCGGTGACGGTAAAGGCGTCCTGGTCCGGGCCGTGGATGACATAGGACGTCAACGGCAGCGGTGTCACGCGGCTTCGCTGCAGGCATATGGAGGAAAACTCCGCGGAACAGTTTCTCCCGGCGCAGACCAGTTCCGCATCCCCGACCGTAGGCACGGCGGCGACGATCTGCGGCGCCGCGTGGGCATTGCCAACGGCAAGGAAGGTGGCGGCAATAACGGCGACCAGAAGGCGGACCCGGCGACCAATGAGGCTCATGAACAACTCCCCTGTCCGGACCGAAGAATCGGATGTTGGACATAATTTTGTCACTGGCCGGGACCGCCGGTCAACTACCCAAGCCACTGAAACGTCAAACCGAGACACTACCCGGCGGCGCGCCGGGCGCGAAGCGCTTCGGATGTCCTCGGGCGGAACGGCGTTCAGTGCGGCAACCGCTCCACGCGCCGGGCGAAACGGGCGGCGTCGGCGGCATCCAGGCGCACCTTCAGGTGGGCGCAGTGTTCGTCGTCGGTGCGCGCGACCACGTCGCCGTGGTCATACAGCCAGGCCAGCGCGGCGCCGTCGTCGTGGGCGATGACGATGTCGAGCAGCCGGGAGGCGCCGGACAATCGATCGTCGAGAACCGCCAGCAGGACGGGACACCCCTCCCCGGTCAGGGCCGACAGCGGCACCAGGGTGCGGTTCGAGCGCCGCGCCCGGTTGGCCAGGATTTCCCTTTCCTCCGGCGTCAACAGGTCGATCTTGTTGAGGACCTCGATCAACGCGCGCTCGACGGCGTCGCCCAGGCCCATGTCCCGGAGCACCCCGTGCACGTCGTCTTTCTGCGCTTCGCTGTCGGCGTGGGCGGCGTCGCGCACGTGGACGATGACGTCGGCCTCGCACACCTCTTCCAGGGTGGCGTGGAAGGCGGTCACCAGCTCGTGGGGCAGGTCGGAGATGAACCCCACCGTGTCGGAAAGGATGACCGTGCGCCCCGACGGCAGATCGGCGGCGCGCATGGTCGGGTCCAGGGTGGCGAACAACTGGTCCCTGGCCGGCACCCGGGCGTCGGTCAGGGCGTTGAACAGGGTGGACTTGCCGGCGTTGGTGTAGCCGACCAGCGCGACCACGGGATTGGGCACCCGCTGGCGGGCGCGGCGGTGGAGTTTGCGGGTCCGCTTGACCGCGGTCAGTTCCTTTGTCAGGCGGGTGATGCGGCGGCCGATCATGCGGCGGTCGGCCTCGATCTGGGTTTCGCCGGGGCCGCCCATGAAGCCGAAGCCGCCCCGTTGACGTTCCAGGTGGGTCCACGACCGCACCAGGCGCGAACGTTGGTAGGTGAGCGCCGCCAGCTCCACCTGCAACCGGCCCTCGCGGGTGCGCGCCCGCTCCCCGAAGATCTCCAGGATCAGGCCGTTGCGGTCGATCACCTTGCAGTTCCACGCCCGTTCCAGGTTGCGCTGCTGCACCGGCGTCAGGGCCGCGTCCACCACCGCGACGTCGATTCTCCCGGTCCCGGCGCCCAATTGCGCGCCGTCCCCGCTTCCGTCGCCCGGCATTGCGCCGGCCACGAGGCCGCCCAGCCGGGCCACCGTGCCGGCGCCGAGCAGGGTGGCGGGCCGGCGGCGGGCCACGGGCACCACTTCGCTGTGCACGACGGTGAGACTGATCGCCTGGGCGAGGCCGACGGCCTCTTCCAGGCTTGCCTCGGGCGTACGGGCGCGCCGTCCCCGCGTCTTCAACTTTGGATGAACGACGAGGCAGTATTCCACGCCGTTCTCGGTGGCGGGTGGTTGCACCCAGGGATCGGTGGTGCCGGTCAAGCTATTCCGCGGCCGCTTCCGTCTGTGCGCCACTTTCCTCCTTGTCCGGCTCGAACAACTGGATCGGCACCGAAGGCATTACGGTGGAAATGGCATGCTTGTATACCAACTGCGTGTGGCCGTCCCGGCGCAGGAGCACCGAGAAGTTGTCGAACCACGTGACAATCCCCTGCAACTTGACGCCGTTGACGAGGAAGATCGTGACCGGTGTCTTGTTCTTCCTGATGTGGTTCAGGAAGACGTCTTGAACGTTTTGCGACTTTTCGGAGGACATGGATGTTCCCCCCCTTTAATTGGGCCCTTTTTGGATGGCCCGTGTGTTCCCCTGTTGCCGGTGCATGTAATCGCCCCATGCGTCCCGTCCGGACCACCGGCGCGGGTTCCTACCGGCAACGGCACAGCTTACAACCTCCGGACATGGTTGGAAAGCGCCAGGCATTCGGGGAAATGCCAGGCCGGGGGATGGGCGCGGAATTCGCCGGGTTCGGGGGCGCTGTCGCGCACCAGCACGGGTACGCAGCCGGCGTTGACCGCGCACTCCAGGTCGATGCCCGCGTCGCCGGCGAACCAGACCTGGTTGCCGGGGCGCACGCCGCTGCCGGCCAGGGCCATTTCCACGGGCGCCGGCGCCGGTTTGTCCCGCTCGGCGTCGAAGGCGCCGACGATGCGGCCGAAATAGGCGTCCCAGCCCAGGTGCGCCGCCTCCGAGCGCAGGTATTCCCCCTTCTTGTTGCTGACGACGCCGAGATAGACGCCGGCCTCGTTCAGCTCCGCCAGCATCCGTTCCGCGCCGGGAAGCGGCCTCAGGCTTTTCAGGTGGATGGCGCCGAAGCGTTTGTAGAACACCTTGCCGGCCTCCTCCCAGCGGTCGCCGAAGAGGTCGGGAAAGCTGTTGCGCATGGATTCGGCGACGCGCCCGCGGGTCTCGTCCAGGGTCCAGGGCTTCAGGCCGAAGGCGACCAGGGTGGCCGTCAGCGCCTCGTGGATGACCGGCCACGAATCGACCAGGGTGTTGTCCCAGTCGAACAGGATGGCTTTCGGCCGCTCGCCGCCGACGGCCGTGGCGGCGTCCGCGCCGGCGGTCACGGGCTCTCCTCCTGGCTCTTCATGTGGGCGGCATAGAAGGCCGCCAGCTTGCCGGTCAGGGGTCCGGCGCGGCCGTCACCGACCGCCTGGCCGTCGATGTGCAGCACCGGCTTGACGAGGACCGTGGTGCCGGTGAGGAAGGCTTCGCGCGCCGCTTTTGCCTCGTCGACGGTGAAGGGGCGCTCGGCAAACCCGATCCCCTCTTCGCGCGCCAGGTCGAGGACCGCGCGGCGGGTGATGCCGCTGAGGATGGCGCGATCGGCATGGCGGGTCACCAGCTCGCCCCCGGCGGTGACGATCCAGGCGTTGGACAAGGTGCCTTCCGTGACGCGGCCTTCGCCGTCCACCATCCATGCCTCATAGGCGCCGGCATCTTTCGCCTGCTGCTTTCCCAATACGTTAGGAAGAAGGGATATCGATTTGATATCACGACGTTCCCAGCGAATGTCCGGGATGGTGATCACATCCACCCCGCTGTCCGCCGCGGCGTTGAAGGGGCGTAAACGGCGGGCCGTGACGACGAGGGCGCTGTCGGCGCCATCGGGGAAGGCGTGATCGCGCGGCGCCACGCCGCGGGTGACCTGCAGGTAGATCATGCCGTCATGGCCGAGGCGGTTGCGGCGCACGACCTCGCGAATCACCACCCTGAGGGCGCGGCGCGCCATGGGCGGCGCGATACGCAGCTCGCCCAGGGAGCGCTCGAGGCGGTCGAGGTGGCCGTCTTCGTCGACCAGACGGCCCCGGTGCACCGCGATGACCTCGTAAACGCCGTCGGAGAACTGGTACCCCCGGTCCTCCACGTGCACGGCGGCGGCGCCGTGGGGCAGATATCGGCCGTTGACGTACGCAATGCGCGTCATTCCTTCCTCCGGTGTTCCGGGATAATCACTCCGGCCGACGCGGCGGTCGTCATCCGTGGCTTTCGGCGGCGCGCCCCGCACGCCCGAAATACCACTCGACGCAGGCCTCCGCCAGGGCCTGGGTCGCGTCGACGATGGGCGGCAGCGACGACGACGAAACACCGTTGAAGACGATGGGGATCTCGGTGCAGCCGAGAACGATCGCCCGCACCCCTTGGCTGCCAAGTCCGGCGGCCGCCGTTTCGAGGAGGGTCCTGGCCTCCTCCATCTCCCCCGCCTTCACCAGCGCGATGCCGCGCATGACCAGATCTTCCATGTCGCGCGCCCCGGGAACGACACAATCGTACCCGTGCCGGTCCAGGCGCGCCTGGTAGATGCCGGCGGCGATGGTGCCCGTGGTCGCCAGGAGGCCGACCGGACCCGGCCCGACACCGCCGCGCTCCATGGCGCCGCGCGCGGCGTCGACAATGTGGAGCACCGGACACCGGCTTTCCCGCGCCAGTTCGTCGTACCAGTGGTGCGCGGTATTGCACGGGATGGCGATGCAGTCCGCGCCCGCCTGCGCAAGGGCGCGAATGCCGCGCACCATGGCCGGCAACGGAGAGGCCGCGCCGTCGAGAATGCACGCGGAACGGCCGGGGACCTGGGGCACCGAATAGACGACGAGGGGCAGGTGCTCCTGGTCCCGCCGCGCCGGAGTCAGATCGATGACCTTGCGCATGAAGTCGACGGTGGCGAGCGGTCCCATGCCGCCCAGGACTCCGATCGTGCCGCTCATATCTCTCCTTCTCTCCGCCCCGGCGTGTCCGCTCCCGGACCCCGCCCCTGTCCCGGCTAAAAGTATTCCAGCTGCACGGAGAACAATGTCTCCACCTTGCGAATGGCCTCCTCCGCCGCGAACAGCACGATGCGGTCCCGGGCCCGGACCACCGTGTCGCCGCGCGGGCTGATCATCTTGCCGTCGCGCACGATGGCGCCGAGCAGGACGCCGGCGGGGAGGTCCACTTCTCTCAGCGGCGTGCCGACCAGGGGCGAGGTCTCCAGGGCCTCCGCCTCGATCAGTTCGCCGAAGCCTTCCCGGAGGGTGTGGACCGAATGGATCCGGCCGCGGCGAACGTGTTGAAGGATGGTGGACACCGTGATGTTGCGGGGGCTGACCACGACGTCGATGCCGAGGGTGTTGATCAACGGCTCATACGTCGGCTTGTTGATCAGGGTGATCAGGCGCCGGCAGCCATAGCGCCGCGCCAGCAGCGACGCCAGGATGTTGGTCTCGTCGTCGTTGGTCACCGCGACCACCGTTTCGGTGGCCCCGACGTTCGCCTCCGCCAGGATTTCCGGGTCCAGCACGTCGCCCTGGATCACCACCGTGCTATTCAGCCGGCCGGCCACCATTTCCGCCCGCTCGGCGTTGGCCTCGACGACCTTGGCGTTGACCCAGGGGTGGTCGTTCTCGATTTCCTGGGCCAGGAAAAGGCCGATGTTGCCGCCGCCGAAGATCAACAGCCGCCGCGCCGCCGTCTCCTCGTGGCCGAAGGCGCTCATGGCGCGCGGCACCTGATCGCTGTCGACGACGAAATAGACCTCGTCGCCGGGCAACATCTGGTCGTCCCCCGTGGGCACGATGGGACTGTCTTCGCGCATGAGCCCGACGATGACGATGTTGAGGTCGGGGAACAATTGGGTGAGTTGCCTGAGCGGCGTATTGACCAGGGGACAGGTGTCCTCGCACCGCACGCCGAGCAGCTTCACCTTGTCGTCGGCCAGGGAAATCATCTCGAACGCCCCGGGCACCTCGAGGCGCCGCGTCACCGCGCGGGCGACTTCGATCTCGGGCGAGATGATGACGTCGATGGGCATGTTGTCGCGGGAAAACAAATTCGCCCAGACGGGCTCCAGGTAGCTCTGGTGACGCACGCGGGCGATCTTGGTCGGCACGTCGAAAATCGAATGGGCCACCTGACAGGCCATCATGTTGACCTCGTCGGCATAGGTCACCGCGATGATCATGTCCGCGTCCGCCGCGCCCGTCTGTTCCAGGACGTCGGGGTGCGAGGCATGGCCGACGACCCCCTGCACGTCGAGGGTGTCGGTGACCTTGCGGATCAGCTCCGGAGACTGGTCGATGACGATGACGTCATTGTTTTCCAGGGCCAGATGCCGGGCAATGTTGAAGCCCACTTGTCCGGCGCCGCAGACGATTACCTTCATGGTCTTGAAACCTTTACCGTCACGCCCGCGCCGGGAAGATCGGCGCGGTCTTCAGCATCCCGCTAGCCCCCGGACCGGCGCGATCTTTCGTCGCTTTGGACGCCCAGAAACTTGAGTTTGCGATGGAGCGCCGATCGTTCCATCCCGACGAAGGCCGCCGTGCGCGAGACATTGCCGCCAAAGCGCATGACCTGGGCCTGCAAGTATTCCCGCTCGAATATCTCCCGGGCCTCGCGCAGGGGCAGGCCCATGATCTCGCTGCCTTTCTCCCAGTCCCCGGTGGCCGGCGGGCCGGTTCCGATACCGGCGGGCAGCATGTCGGCGCCGATGGGTTCCCCCGGATCGCCCGGAGCCATGATCAACAGCCGTTCGATGACATTGCGCAGTTCCCTGACGTTGCCGGGCCAGTCGTATGCCTGCATGGCGGCAATGGCATCCTCGCCGATGCTGCGCGGGGACTGCCCCGCCGATTCGGCGGCCCGCTCCATGAAGAAGCGGGCGAGCAGCGGGATGTCATCGCGCCGGTCACGCAACGACGGCACCTGAATGGGCACCACGTTGAGCCGGTAGTACAGGTCTTCGCGGAAGCGGCCGTCGCTCACCTCCAGGGCGAGATCGCGGGTGGCGGCAGCGACGACGCGCACGTTCACCTCGACCCGGGCGCCGCCCCCGACCCGCTCGAAGATCTGTTCCTGAAGGACACGGACGATCTTGCCCTGGGTCTGCATGGGCATGTCCGAAACCTGGTCGAGGAAAAGGGTTCCGTTGTGAGCCCGTTCGAACGTCCCCACCTTGCGCGGACCGTCGCCGCCATCGACCGGGCTCTCGGTGCCGAACAGCTCCACTTCCATCCGCTCGGGCTGCATGGTGGCGCAGTTGAGCACAACGAACGGGCCTTCGGCGCGGCGCGAGCGCGCGTGCACCATGCGCGCGACCATCTCCTTCCCCGATCCCGCGAGCCCGGTAATGAGAACGCGGCTGTTGGTGGGCGCCACCCGTTCGATGAGCTGGCGCACATGGTTGGTCGCCGGGGAACGGCCGATCAGTTCGGTCTCCGGGCCGGCACGCAGCCTCAACTCCTCGATCTCGCGGCGCAGGCGTGCCGCCTCGATGGCGCGCTGAACGACCAGCATCAGGCGGTCCGCCTTGAACGGTTTTTCGATGAAGTCATAGGCGCCGAGCTTGATCGCCGCGACCGCGGTTTCCACGGTGCCGTGGCCGCTCATCATCACCACCGGGATGCCGGGGTGGTCTTTCTTGATGGCTTCCAGGATACCCAGGCCGTCCAGTTCGCTGCCCTGCAACCAGATATCCAGGAGAACCAGGCTCGGGCGGCGGGCCTGGATGCCGGCGAGGGCGGCGGTGCTGTCCGCCGCCTCGTGGGCTTCGTAGCCCTCGTCTTCGAGGATACCCGACGTCAGCACCCGGATATCGGCTTCGTCGTCGACGATGAGGATTTCATGAGCCATGGGCAAGGATGTCCGTCGCGACCTTCATGGGATCGGCGTCTTTTGCGGCAGGGGATTCATCTTCCCCGGCGCCTTCGGCGCCCGCCGTGGCGCCCACCGGGTGGAAGATCAGGGAGATCCGGGCGCCGCCCCCTTCCCCATCCTCAAGTACCAGATCACCGTTGTGATCTTCCATGATTTTCTTGACGATCGCCAAGCCCAGGCCCGTGCCCTTGGTGCGCGCCGTGACATAGGGCTCGGTAAGCCGGTCGCGGTGCTCGGCGGGCAGGCCCGCGCCGTTGTCCTCGATGACGATGGTGACACGCGTGCCGTCGTCCGCGGTCTCCTTCTGCAACATGAACCGGATGTGGCCCCCGGGCAGGGTTTCCCCGTCGGCCGCCTGGCGGTCGGTGATCGATTCGGCGGCGTTTTTCATCAGGTTGGTCAGCGCCTGCGCCACCTGCCGGCTGTCGCACCTGAGATGCACGCTCTCGCCCGGAACCTCGACCGTGAATTCGATTTCGGGATGCCGGTTGCGCTCCAGGAAAACAGCCTGTTGGCAGATTTCCGAAAGATTTTCCGGTTTCATCGTCGGTTGCGGCATACGGGCGAAGGACGAAAACTCGTCGACCATGCGGCCCATGTCCTCGACCTGGCGCACGATGGTGTCCGTGCACACCGAGAAGGTCTCCGGGTCGCTCTTGATCTCTTTCAGGTACTTGCGTTTCAGGCGCTCCGCCGAAAGCTGGATCGGGGTCAGGGGGTTCTTGATCTCATGGGCGATGCGGCGGGCGACGTCGGCCCAGGCCGCCGTTCGCTGGGCCGACATCAACTCCGTGACATCGTCGAAGGTGACCACGTAGCCGATGATATCGCCGCCCAGGCCTTCGGCCGCCATGCGCGCGAGAAGGGTGTGGAACCGTCCCTCGCGGACGAGCTTGATCTCCGTCTGTTGCATGCGGTCCGGGCGCTCCGTGACCCCCGTGAGAAGGTCCGCCATCTCGGGGACCGCCTCGCCCAGGTTCTTGCCCACGGACTTCTCCAGGTCGATGCCCAGGAGCTCCGAGGCCGAACGGTTGGTCAGATTGATGCGCCCGTCGATGTCGAGGCCGATAACGCCGGCGGACACACCGGCGAGCACGGTTTCCATGAACCGGCGCCGTTCGTCCAGTTGACGGTTGGCCTCCATCAAACCCGTCTGCTGGCTTTCCAGCTGGCCGGTCATGCGATTGAAGGCACGGCTCAAGGTGCCCAGTTCGTCGCCCCGTTTGGAGGCCGTGACGCGCACGCCCAGGTTCCCTTTGCGCACCCGTTCGGCGGCCGAGATCAAGTTGCTGATGGGCCGCGCGAGCTGGGTCGCCTGCGCCATGCCGATCCAGACGGCGGCCAGCAACAGCAGCACCACCACCATCACGAAGATGATCACGAACAGAATCTGAATGTCATCGAGGCGCTTTTCCAGGCGTTGGTATTGGCTCGTCGCCTTTTCGACGCTTTTGACGTAGTTGAGGACGCGGGCGTCGACGAACCGCCCGACGAGCAGGTAGGCGTCGACGAACCGGTCGAGCCGGATCACCGCGCGCACGCGGTCCTCCTGGCCCGTGGTAAGGACGACGATTTCGCCCTGGTCGGCCAATTTCATGGCCTCCGGAGGGGCCAGTTCGAATTCCAGGGAAAGGCTGAGCTCGGACCGGGCAAGAACCCGGCCGCCGCTGTCCACCACCAGGGCTTCGGACAAAGAGCGCAGCGCCGCCTGCGCCGAGAGAACCTCGTTGAACTGTCGCGCGTCACGCATCAGCGTCATCGCGTCGCGGTTCAGGTCGTTGGCCATGGCGAAGGCGTCGGCGCGAATACTCTGGCGGTGTTCATGAAGGTAGGCGCTGGCCACCTTCTGGGACTGGTCGAGCGCCGTGCGCACCCGTTGGTCGAACCAGGATTCGATGCCCAGTTTGAGGAACACCCCCGAGAACACGGCGATCAGGATTGCCGGGGTCACCGTCGCCAGACTGAAAAGAATCACCAGCCGGACGTGCAGGCCCGATCCCGCCTGCCCCCGGCGCCGCTCCGCCCACACGGCGGCGAGCCGCCATGCCACCACCACCCCCAGCATGAGCAGCAGGAGAACGTCCAGGGTAAGAAAAATGAGAACGGTGTGGGGATCGGGGGGGCCGGACGACCACACGTCGGTCATCGCGGCCACCGTCGCCACCCCCGACGCCACCGCCGCCGCTGCCAGGCAAAAGGCCAGCTTGCGGCCCAGGCCGGCGCGCGCCGACCACTGGCGGACCCGCGCAATGGGCGAGCTGGACATTGGCGCCAGGGCCGTCATTTCCCCCCCCGCACCACGGGAATGTTCAATTCGCGGATTTTCTTGCGCAGGGTGTTCCGGTTAAGGCCCAACACGTCGGCCGCCTTGATCTGGTTGCCGCGCGTCGCCTGCAGGGTCAGGGTCAGCAACGGACGTTCGACCTCCTTCAGGACCCGCTCGTAGAGTCCGGCCGAGGGAAGGTCGTTGCCGTGGGCGGAGAAATAGGTCCGCAGGTGGTGTTCCATGGACCGGGCGAGGCCTTCGCCCTCGGGCTCGGCGGTCGCGGCGGGGATGTCGGCCAGTTCCGCTTCGATCACGTCGACGCCGATGACTTCCTCGGAATAGAGGGCGGCCAGGCGCCGCACAAGGTTTTCCAGCTCCCGCACGTTGCCCGGCCAGCGGTAGCTCTTCAGCCGCTTCATGGCGGCGTTGTCGATGATTTTCCAGGGCAGGTTCTGGGCCGCCGCCCGGCTCAGGAAATGACGGACCAGCTCGGGAATGTCCTCGGTGTGCTCGCGCAGCGGCGGCAGCCGGATGGGGACGACGTCGAGCCGGTAATACAGGTCCTCGCGGAACAGGCCTTGGCGGATCAACTGCCTGAGGTCGTGGTGGGTGGCGGCGATGATCCGCACGTCGGCCCGCATGGGGGTACGGCCGCCGACGGTCGTGTACTCGCCTTCCTGGAGAACGCGCAGCAGCCGGGTCTGGGTTTCCGGCGGCATGTCCCCGATCTCGTCGAGGAACAGGGTGCCCCCCTGGGCCTGTTCGAAACGTCCGACGCTGCGCGTGACGGCGCCGGTAAAGGCGCCCTTTTCGTGGCCGAACAGTTCGCTCTCGATGAGCTCCCGGGGGATGGCCGCCATGTTGATGGCGACGAAGGGGCCGCCGCGCCGCTTGCCGTAGTCATGGAGGGCGCGGGCCGCCAGTTCCTTGCCGGTGCCCGATTCGCCGCTGATCATGACCGTCAGATCCGTCGGCATGACCCGGGCGAGGATGCGGTAGATGTCCTGCATGGCCGGCGAGCGCCCGATCAGCGGCAGCTGCTCCTCGGGCGCCTCCTGCCCCGTGTCCCCGGGCCTCTCTCCGCTGGCCATCTTCGGATCTTCGAGGGCGCGCCGCACCACGCGGACCAGTTCGTTGAGGTCGAAGGGCTTGGGCAGGTATTCGAAGGCGCCGCGCTCGGTCGCCTTGACCGCCGTCAGCAGGGTATTCTGGGCGCTCATGACGACGACGCGCAGGGTCGGGCGGATCTTGCGGATGCGCGGTATCAGATCGAGTCCGTTTTCGTCGGGCATCACCACGTCGGTGATGACCAGATCCCCTTCCCCGTCGCTGACCCACCGCCACAGGGTGGCCGCGTTCCCGGTCGTGCGCACGTCGAAGCCGGCGCGGCCCAGGGCCCGGTTGAGCACGGTGCGGATGGCGTCGTCGTCGTCGGCGATGAGAATGGTCGGCGCCGCCATCACCCGGCCTCCGTTTGCGCGACCATGGGCAGCATGACCCGGAACACCGTGCGCCGTGGCTGGCTGGTGAACTCGATGACCCCGCCGTGATCGCCGATGATCTTGGCGACCAGGGCCAGCCCCAGGCCGCTGCCCTTGGACTTGGAGGTGACGAAGGGGTCGAAGAGGTGCCCCTGGATGTCTTCTGGAACGCCATCGCCGTTGTCCTGAACGCTGACCTGGAGGGGCAGGTGAACACGGCTGGCGCTGCCGGCCACGACGAAACGCAGCCCGTGCTTATAGGCGGTGCCGAGGACGATCTCCCCGTCCTTTTCCGGCGCCGCTTCGGCCGCGTTCTTGACCAGGTTGAGGAACACCTGCACCAACTGGTCCTGGTTGCCGAATACCGGCGGCAGGGAGGGGTCGTAGTCCTCGACGAATTGCACGTGGCGGCCGAACCCGTTCTGGGCCAGGCGGCGGGCGCGGTCGAGTATCTGGTGGATGTTGACCGCTTCGCGTTGCAGCGGGCCGCTGTCGGAGAACACGTCCATGCGGTCGACCAGGCCGCAGATGCGGTCCGCCTCGTCGCGGATGAGGCGGGTCAGCGTCCTGTCCTGGGCCTGGGCGGTCTCCTCCAGCAGTTGGGCGGCGCCGCGAATCCCCGACAAGGGGTTCTTGACCTCATGGGCCAGCATGGCGGCCATGGCGGTGACCGAGCGGGCGGCACCGCGATGGGTGAGCTGGCGCTCGATCTTGTCGGCGATGGAGCGTTCCTGCAGGGCGACCACCACCCATTCCGCCCGCTCGGCCACCGGCGTCGCCTGGATGTTGACGAAATGCCGGCCGATGCGCGGCGAATCCAGGGGCACGCCGTACTCGGAGACGGCGTTGCCGTCGCCGCGCACCTGGTCGACGAGGGCGAACAGCGGACTGTCCTTGGGCAGCAGATTGCCCAGGCGCTGTCCCCTCAGGTGCTGGGCGCTGCCGCGGAAGAACTGTTCGGCGGCGCTGTTGAGGTGGACGATGGCGCCGTCCGGGTCGACCACGACAACGGCCGTGGCGAGGGCGTTGAGCACCGAATCCGTGTCCACTTCCGCGGACCGCGGCGGTTGCTCGAGGGCGACCACGGGCTTCTCCATTACGCCGCCATCGCCTCCATGATCCCTGCGTAGAATCGCCGCACCAGGGCGCGCACCCGCTCGGCATCGGCGGTGCCCATGACCTGGGCGCGGAACTCGGCCGAGCCGGGCAGGCCCTTGCTGTACCAGCCGATGTGCTTGCGTGCGATGCGCACGCCCCGCTCCGCCCCGTAGTGAACGAGCATGTCGTCGAAATGCCCGAGCACGGTCGCCTGCTGCTCCTCGATGGGCGGGTCGGGCAGGCGGTTGCCGGTGCGCAGGAAATGGATCACCTGGTCCAGGAACCAGGGCCGGCCGTACGCGCCGCGCCCGATCATCACCCCGTCGGCCCCGGAGTCGGCGAGCAGCCGCCGCGCGTCGTCGACGGTCGTCACGTCGCCGTTGCCGATCACCGGGATGGTGACCGCCTCCTTCACCTTGCGGATGAACGACCAGTCCGAGCGGCCCTTGTAGAACTGACACCGGGTGCGGCCGTGGACGGTAATCATCTTGACGCCGCAATCCTGGGCGATGCGGGCCAGCCTGGGCGCGTTGCGCGAGCTCAAGTCCCAGCCGGTGCGCATCTTCAGGGTCACCGGCAGCGTGACCGCGCCGACCGCCGCCTCCAGGATGCGCGCCGCCGTGTCCTCCTGGCGCATCAACGCCGAGCCCGCCTGCTGGCCGCTGGTCACCTTTTTCACCGGACAGCCCATGTTGATGTCGATGATGGCGGCGCCCCGATCCGCATTCAGCTTCGCCGCTTCCGCCACCAGCGCCGGCTCGCAGCCGGCCAGCTGCACCGCCATGGGGTATTCCTCGGCGCAGTTGGTGGCCATCTTCATGGTCTTGCGGTTGGCCCGGATCATCGCCTGGCTGGCGATCATCTCGGAGATGACGAGGCCCGTTCCCCACCGTTTGACCAGGCGCCGGAACGGCATGTCGCTGACTCCCGACATGGGCGCCAGCACAACCGGCTCCTCCAGGCGGACGGTATCGATCTGGATAGGCATTGTTCCCGGGTTTCGCGTTGTTGTTGGTTGCCTATTTAATAGGCAAATCGGCCTCAGGTACACTGAAATTGCCCCACCCAAGGCAATCTCTAGCAGGCTGCTGAAAAACCACCCATGTGCCGTCCTATCCTTCGAGACGCCGCCCTTTGGGCGGCTCCTCAGGATGAGGATTCTCATATAATCAAACACTTACCCCTCATGCTGAGGAGGCGCGGAGCGCCGTCTCGAAGCATAAGGCACCAGCAACGCCCTTTTTCAGCAGCCTGCTAGGGGAATTGGGCCGCCCGGCGGCCGGGGTCAGGTCATCAGCACGTCGGTGACGAATTTTACGCCGGGATAGCCAAGGGTCAGCAACAGGTACGCCAGCAGCACGAACCGCGCCGCCATGCGCCCGCGCACGCCGCTTCGGAAATGGGCCACCAGCAGCCCGCCGATGACGACGAAGGCGGTGACGGTGAGGATCGTCTTGTGATCGAATGCGAGCACGGCGCCGGTTTCCTCGTACTGGGTCGCCATGCCCGTGACCAGGCCGAGGGCGAGGACGATCGCGCCGAGCACCAAAAGGCGCACCATCAGGGATTCACAGTCGGCCACCGACGGCAGCAGCCGGGTCAGCGCCGTCGGCCGTTTTTCCTTCAGCGACCGTTCCTGCAGGAAGGCGGCCAGGGCGGCCACGGCGGCGATGGTGACCAACCCATACGTTGCCACGGAAACCACGATGTGGACCTCGATCCAGCCCGCCGGCGCGGCCGCGCCAAGGGCCTTTTGCGGGGCCTGCTGCCAGATCGTCGCCAGGATTCCGATGCCCAGCATGTAGGGCGCCATCAACGGCGTCAGGCGCCACGCCTGGCGGTGTAGCGCCGCGATGACGGCGAACAGGGCCATGCTGGCGGCGACGGTGACCCAGAGCGTGGTCGACAGGCCCGTGCGCCAGGCGCCGGACATCTGCGCCACCACCCACGCCAGGGGCCCGGCCACGGCCACCGCCAGAACCATCCAGTAGACGGCGTCCGGCCGTGAGTCCCGGCGCAGGGCAACCAGGGACGCCGGCACCAGGGCCGCCACGGCCGAGAGGCTGAACATCATGTCTTCGGTCATCGGCGAGAGCGCAGCCGCATTTGCCTTCGGGTTCCACCGGCCGTCATCGCCGCTGGCGGCCCGGAAGCGCACAATCGCGCCTGATGTTCCTCTTGGCAAGACCCCTTGGTCAATCCAGTACCCTCCATCCTTTTATGATGGAGGGTACTCGTCCCCTCCATCATAATGGGGGCACCGGCCGGTGGGCCGGAATCGGGTGTGCGTTGAGGTCGGAATTGCCATGAGCGGGTGCGTGGCCTTGGTCCTCGCCGCCGGACGGGGGCAGCGCGTGGGCGGCGAGGTGCCGAAACAGTACCGGGCGGTGGGCGGCATGCCCATGGTGCGGTGCGCCCTGCTCTCCTTTGCCGGACATGCGCAGGTGGACGCCGTGCGCCCCGTCATCGATCCCGATCACGCGGACCTGTTCGCCGCGGCGGCCGAGGGGCTGGACCTTCTGGAGCCGGTGTTGGGCGGCGCCACCCGCCAGGAATCGGTGCGCCTGGGCCTGGAGAGCCTGGCCGGGTCGGCGCCCGGGCGGGTTTTGATCCACGACGCGGCGCGGCCGTTGATTACGCAAGGGCTCATCTCGCGGGTTCTGGCGGCGCTCGACACGGTGCCGGGGGCCATCCCCGCGCTTCCCGTCAGCGATACCCTGAAACGCGGCGCCGGCGCCCTGGTCGCCGGCACCGTGGACCGCGAGAACCTGTGGCGGGCGCAAACCCCCCAGGGCTTCCGCTTTGCCGACATCCTGGCGGCCCATCGCCAGCACGCCGGCGCCGGACTCACCGACGACGCCGCCATTGCCGAGCGGGCCGGCCTCGCCGTGGCCATCGTCGCCGGCGACGAGGATAACGTCAAAGTGACGACCGACGATGACCTGCGCCGCGTTCAACGGCACCTTGCCGGCGCCGAGACGCGGGCGGGCTTCGGGTTCGACGTGCACCGCTTCGGCCCCGGCGATCATGTCATGCTGTGCGGCGTGCGGGTTCCTTTCGACGCCGGCCTGGAGGGCCATTCCGATGCCGATGTGGGTCTGCATTCCCTGACCGACGCGCTGCTCGGCGCCATCGCCGCGGAGGACATCGGCAGCCATTTCTCGCCCGACGACCCGGCGTGGCGGGACGCGCCCTCGGATACCTTCCTGCGCCGGGCCGGCGAACTCGTCGCCGAAAGCGGCGGCACGATCACCAACTTGGACGTGACCCTGATATGCGAAAAGCCTAGGATCGGTCCCCATCGCGCCGCCATGACGGCCCGCATCGCGGACATACTCGGCCTGTCCGTGGGGCAGGTGAGCGTCAAGGCGACGACGACGGACGAGGTCGGTTTTATCGGCCACGGCGAGGGAATCGCGGCGCAGGCGGTGGCCAGCGTGCGCCTGCCGTTTCCCTTGCCGGTTGCCCCGTGACATCGGCGCGGCTGGATGGCAAAACAGGATCGACGACTCTAAATCAAGGGGTACGGGCGCGCCGGGATGGCGGCGGGACCCGGGCCATGCCCCGCGTGCCCCGAGAAGGACGGTTCCCTGGTGATGGATAAGCTGAATCTCGACCTTGTCGATGTGTTGTTGGTGGACCCGGACCACAATGCCCGGCAAAGCATCCGCAACGTTCTTTACGACACCGGATTCCGCGACCTGCGGCTTGGCAAGAAGCTGACGGAATTGCGCGACGCACTGGTCGTTTCCATGCCCGATCTTCTGATTGCCGAGAGCGAACTTCCCGATGGCGATTTCTGCGAGCTGATTCATGGGATCCGGCACCACGAGATCGGGACGAACCCGTTCATTCCGGTGATCGCGCTGACCGGCAACCCGACCCCGGACGTGGTCAAAAAGGTGATCGAGTGCGGGGCCGACGCCCTGCTCGCCAAGCCCCTTTCCGCGGCCCAGGTGCTGGAACACATCGACATCCTGATCCGCGAACGCAAGCCCTTCGTCGTGACCAGCGATTACGTCGGCCCGGACCGGCGCAAGGAAGGCAAGCGGAAAAGCGATTTTCCCATGCTGGAGGTGCCCAACAGCCTGAAAGTGAAAGCCACCGGGCGAAAGAAGGAGATTGAGGCCATTCAGCGGGCCATCGACAAGGCCATCGCCGACGTCAACCTGCGCAAGCTGGAACGGCACGCGGCCCAGATCACCTCTCTGGTGGATAAGATCGTACCCGACCTGGAAAGGGGCGTCGTCGATGAACCGGTGCAACAGTTCCTGACGCGGCTTTTCTATGTGGCCGAGGACAGCCGCCGCCGCATGGCCGGCACGAAATACGACCATGTGTCGGAACTGTGCCAGTCGCTTATCAAGGTCACCACCGACATCCGCGCCGCCGGGGACAGCCCCGAGAGCAAGGATGTCAAGCTGCTGGCCCCGCTGTCGCAGGCCATCCGGACCGGATTCGACACCGGCACGGCCCCTGCGGCCGGCGACATTTTGAACTCGGTCGGCAAAAAATAATGTTTCACTATCAACGTGTTACCTGGTTTCCTTGGAAATCCAGTCGAGGAAGTCCTTGTTTCCCCCGGCGATGGGAAGCGCCACCACGCACGGGCATTCATAGCTGTGGAGCTCCTTGACCTTGGCGACCACCTGGTCCACCAGGTCCTGGCGCGTCTTGAGGATCAAGGCCGCCTCGCTGTCTTCCTGCCGGGACCCCTCCCACCAATAGACCGACGTAATCCCGGGAAACACGTTGGCGCACGCGGCGAGCCGGGCCTCGACCACGGCGCGGCCGATGGTCAGCGCCTCGTCCCGCGATGCCGCCGTGATGTAGATGGTGGCGAACGTCATGGCCTCCCCCTTTCGCAATCCTGCCGGTGTTTCGCTGCGGGGGCTTAATTACAGTACCAGGGGGCCGGAGTCATCGTTCCCCGGGACCGCCGCCGGACCCCGGCGCTCCAATTTGCGAGGGCGTCCCGATTTTGCGACCCAAACTGCGAATTCGCCGGCCGCCCGCATGGATACGCCAGGGGCCGCCGGCCCGATCCGGGCGGGTACGGACGGCCCGGCGAAATCCATGTCCGCGACACGGCCGGGCGGCGACAGGTTTTCGCCGCCGCCCCGCCGTCGTCTCCCCAAGGCCCTGTAATCCGGGCAAAAAGAGGGCCTGTACCACGTACTGGCCCTCGTACGGCGCTGGAGGAAGGTCGAGGAAATGGCAACCCGGCGGCCTGGGCTGGTGGCGGGGGGGGGGAGGAGGGTCGACCAGGCCGCCGGGGTTGCCGGCCATATTCCAGCAAGGACCGTGCCAAGCGCCGATGAAGGGGTCCCGCGCAAGGCAGAAATTTCCGGGCTGTCACCCCGTGAACCACAAAGGCCAAAGGGTCGATTTGATGTCCGCCAACGGCGGCCCCGTGAACCCGACGATTGGGGTCCGGGGAATTTGAAATCGGGATTTGAAAACCCCTGGCCGGGGCGTTGGCGGCCGGGCCCCCATGGCCATGCGGCCACCACCCGTTCGTCACGGGGGATATCCTGGCCGGGAGCCGCCCGTGAAGAGGCATTTACCCTTTGCCGGAACAATCGGGCATAATGGGCCCGCGCCCGGTGACAGACGGGGAAGGCATGGCGCCATGCGATACCGGCTCACCGACGAAGGCGGCGCCATCGTCATCGCCTTCGAGGGGGACATCGATCTCGAGTGCTCGGCCGAGGTGCGGGCGTTGTTGTTGGACTGCGTGTCCCGCAAGCCTGCCGTCGTCGTCGATATGTCGGGCGTCGCCGTGATCGACAGTTCCGGCATTGCCACCTTTCTCGAGGCCTATCAGGGCGCGCGCAACAGGGAGGGGACCTTCGTCCTCGCCGCCGTCGGGGAGACGGTGTTGCGGGTACTCAAGCTGGCCCGGCTGGACGGCGTCTTTACCCTCGCCGACAGTGTCGCCGAGGGGCTGCCGGCGAGGGACTGAGGGCGCCCGGGGATTCGGCATGACGGGATTTCGCGGCGCCACCCGCGGCCCGGTTTCCCCGAACGGGGCCGTTCAAACTAACCATATTTGATAGACATCGTCCCGGCCCGCCTGGCGGGCCGCTGAAAAAGGGCGCTGCTGGTGCCTTTGCGTCGAGACGGCGCGCCGCGCCTCCCCGGCATGAGGGATACGTGTTCGACACCATGAGATCCTCATCCTGAGGAGCCGCCCGAAAGGCGGCGTCTCGAAGGATACGACGGCCCAGGGGCGGTTTTTCGGCAGCCTGCTACGGCCGCGGAGACAGGCGTTCGCGCGCCGCGTAATATTCTTTCAGGCGCCGCTTCAACTGCTCGTTAAGCTGCTCGCGCAAGGGCCTTTTGATGCTCGTCCCCTGGAAGGGCCGGGCACCCTCGGCATCCGCACCGGGTGCGGCCTGTCGTCCGTGCCCCGCGGGGCCTGGCGGCGGCCGACGCACCGGGCCGGGCTTTCCGCTCTGCCCAATTTTGGCAGTGCTCATGGTAAAGAATTTGCCGTTGCGGAACACCGTGCGCCGGGTGTTGAAGCTCTGTCCAGTTTTGTCAGACAACCGCTTGCGGAGATTGGCGACGGACTGCGGCGACACACCGGCCTGGCTGGCGATTTCCCGGTTGGACCATTGGCGGCGCTCGGGATCGCGGAGGAACTTCATGACGTCCCGGCGCTTGTCCGCATTGGAACGGCGAAGCGGCGCGGACCCGCCCCCGGTGGCCTTGGCGGCGAGCCGATCCAGATCGGAGAGAAGCGCATCGATAAGCGGCGCGTTCGCTTCCGGGTCGTAGGAGATCTCGATTTCATGCCGGTGGCGCAGGAACATCAGGCGGCATTTGAGATCGGCGAAACCGGCGGCGGGCAGCTCCGAGAGCAGCAGCCTTTCGATGACCCGCCGTCTGGCATCCATGGGCGGCCCAAGGGTCGCGCCGGGGTTGCGCTCGTCGATGGCCACGGCCTTGTCCAGGATGAAGCGGTACTCCGCCCACGCCTGCTCGACCGTCGCCGGCAGGGGATAGGCGTCGGCGGCGGCCGCTTCCAGGGCCTTCTCATCGGTGTTCTCGCAGGCCTCGTTCACCAGGCGCTCGAACCGGCTGGAGCCGCCGGTCCCCTCCCCGCCATAAGGCGGGGCATCGGCGCCGCCGGCGCTTTTCGCCCGCGGATTGTCCGGTGCCTCTTTTTCGGTTCGGGTTTCCGGCGTGCCGCCCTGGGCGCCGAAGCGGTCGGGCCCATGCTCCGGGATTTCCACCCGGGTCGGTTTTTCCATGACATCCCCCCATGTCTTTTTTTGTCAGTTTATCCCCCAGGGCGAGGGCACATCAACCCTCACCGCCATTTACTGCCAAAAATTGTCAGATTTCACCCGTGGAAAACCGGCGGCGCGGTCGGCCGGGGAAGATCTGGACGGGCACGTCGGCCGGCCCGCCCGACCGCCGGCCGCGGCGCCGGGTTCATTGTCAGGCGGCGCGTCGGATGGGGCGCCTGCTACCGCCACGGCGGTCCGGCCGGGGGGGCGTCCTTCTATTTCCCTTCCAGGGTTTTGACGAAGGCGATGATGTCCTCGATATTATCCGGGGTGATGGTGAACTTGGCGACGAACGCCGGAATTTCCGTGCGCCGGGGCACGCCGGGCACCTCGACGAATACCGGGTGGGGACTGCGCCGGTAAAAGGTCTGCAGGCGCTCCACGTAATCCGACAGTTTGGTGAGAAACCTGAACGACGGGGTGCTGTCGATGCCGGCGAAAGGGTTGTCGCCGACCACATGGCATCGAATGCAGTGCTTGTTCGCCAGTTCCCGGCCTTTTTCCGGGTCGCCGGCCCGGGCGCCGGATGCCAGAACGAACGGGCCGACGGCCAGGGTAATTGCAAGAGCCAAGCGTCTCATGGTCCAAGCCTACCACGTTTGCCCGCCGGGGCGAATACGGAGGAACCTCGGCGCCCTCCCCCGCCTCACCCGCCGGTGGTTAAATCCGCGCCGCCGCCTCGGCGAACACCAGATACCTGAGTGGTCCGCCGGGGACCACGGCATCGAAGGGATAGCAGGTAACCAGGGTAAGCCGGGGCCTGTCGTCATCGGCGGGAAGGCGCGCTTCCCGGCGGTCGACGATGGCGGTGCCGGTGACCCGGTAGCGGCGCGGCGTCCCCGCGGCGCCTTCGACGCGGATTTCGTCTCCCGGCGCAAGGTCCTTGAGGAACCGGAAGTGGGTGTCGCGGTGGGCGCTGATGAGGGTATTGCCGGGACGCCCCGGCAACGGGGTCCCCTGGTGGTGTCCCGGGCCGAACGCCAGGGTGCGGCCCGATGCGCCCTCTAAGACGATGACGCTCACCTCCAGCCGGGGAACCTGGAGGCGGGCGACGGGCCAGGTATCGGCCCACGGCCAGGGCCGGACCTTGCCGTCGCCCTTTTGCGTCCGCTCCCAGGAGTCTTCAAGGAGCACCTGGGCCAGGGCCGCCTTGGCGTATATCCATGCGCCGCCGCCCAGGTGCCAGAGTCCGGCCACGGCGAGGCCGGCGGCGACAACCCCGGCGGCGATACGCCGGGGCCTCATGCCCGCCTGCGGTACAGCCACAGGGTCAGCCCGGAAAGCACCAGCGCCAGGGCGCCAAGGAGCATCTTCAGCTGCGCCGGCGTGGCCGTCTGCGGCAGCCCGAAGGCGGCGTCGCGAAGCAGCCCTGCCTGGAACCTGGCAGGCTGGACGGCCGCCTCTCCGGTGACCTTCCCGTAGTCCCATCCCCGGGGCAGGTTGAGCGGTACGGTGCGTTTTTCGAGGGGGACGTCCCGGGGACGGACCGGCGTGACGTCGATGGCCACCAGGCTGGTGTAGCGGCTGATCAGGTGGTGGGTAAGGGCGACCCGGGTCACGGCTTCACGCACTGCTTTGCGCTCCACTCCGTAGTGCACGGCGTCGGACAGGGC
>JBHHXI010000016.1:0-30171 GCA_046756945.1 Rhodospirillales bacterium | reverse complement strand
CCTTTCTTAGTGCCTTTCTTAGTGCCTTTCTTAGTGCCTTTCTTAGTGCCTTTCTGGGGAATCGGCAGCGGCCCGCCCCTGAGCGCGACCGCATCGAGCAGCACGCCGCGGCACACGAAACCGATCTTGGCGACGTGCTCCACGCCGAGCGGGCCCAGGCCATAGGAGCCGATTCCCTTGTCGTTCAAGTACCGCCCGTTGTAGAAAAAAATTCCTTTCGAGGTAATCACTCCAATGTGGCCCGGACCGTCGAACTGGGTGCCGATCTGGCCGATTTCGGTGGCCAGATACTCGTCGTTGTAGACCAGTTCCTGCTTGCCAAACGGCCCTCCGGTGGGCAAGCCGGGGATGGTCATCCGCCAGCCCCGGGTGCCGAATGCCGGCGCATCCTGCGCATAGATCTTGCCGAGGGTAGCGACCTTGCCCCGCTTGACCAGCTCAATGGCCTTCAACACCATGGCTGGCGTGGTACGATTGACCGCACCAGCCTTGTCGTCCGGCCCCCATTCGCCGGGTGCCCAGGCGTCCCTGAGCGGCTCGTCGTTGACCGCCAGGGCCTGACCCGACAGGCCGGCGCCCAGGAGTAGCGCGGAGCCCGCCAAAACGACTGATACGTATTTCACGACGCCTTCCCCCTTTCTTTTCGAGATAACCCGACTGTCCCGGATGACTCCATCCCGTGCGTCCGAACGGTAGCACAAAGCGCCACCGAAGAGGATTCCAGCGCTGGTTCCCTGGGTTGGATGTGGTTCCCGTCGCCTCATCGGGCCCGGCTACGGGGATGAACGAAAATGTCGCACCGGCGTGCGGAAAGACCCGATTCCGTGCCCGTGCGAATTGCCGGCGGCTTACACGATGGTGTAGACGACGCCGAGGGACGCCAGGCTCAAAAGCCCGGACGCCAGCAACGGGACCTCGATGGCCGGGACCATGGCGGGAATCCTGCCCGAAGACGCCCATAGGGCGGAGGCGACCAACAACACCCCGGCAAAGGCAAGGTCCGGCCTCTGGAACGTGTAGCCGCCGAGGACGGCGGCGATCCCGACGTTCTGGCGCAGGCTGAGGGTTATGATGACGGCCGCAATATCAACCACCAGCCTGGTCATACCCGCCCGCCGCCAACCGGATTTCTCTGCCGATCCGCCCCCCCGGGGGCCACATCCCGGAACGGGCTTCCCGCGTCGCCATTCGGCCACCTCCCGGACGGCAGATATGACTTAAGTCAAGGCCGCGCCCGGCGCCGAAAGATATCATTAGTTTTCAATATATTGACGGTGCCGAGCCTGTCGAAGGCGCCGAAGCCTGTGGAGCGGGTGGAGCAAGCCCAACGCCGTGAAAGACGGGTCGTGCGAGATCTCCGGGCCGACACGCCGGGCAAAGGACCCGGCAGAGGAAGAGTCTGCCTTTGAAATCGTGGCGCGAGAGGATTTCTCCGACGCCACGTTCCTGCTCGAAGTTCGTTATCCCATGCTCGCCAAGGCGGCAAGGGCGGGCCAGTTCGTCATCGTCCTATCCCACCAGCACGGCGAACGTATCCCGCTGACCATCGCCGATTTCAACCGTGACGCCGGGACCATCACGCTGGTGGTCCAGGCGGTTGGAAAAACCACGAAAGAGATGCAGCGGGACTGCCGGCCGGGGACCAAGCTTTTCGGCGTGGTTGGTCCGATGGGCCGCCCCAGCCATATCGGCGACGCGGCCAAGGTCGTCTGCGTCGGCGGCGGGCTGGGGGTGGCGCCCGTGTTCCCCCAGGCGCGCGCTTTCAAGGAGAGCGGCGCCTACGTCATCGGCGTTGTCGGATTCCGAACCAGGGAGCTGGTCTTCTGGGAAGATAAATTCAGGAAATACTGTGATGAGTTCATAATCTGCACCGATGACGGATCGGTCGGACTGAAGGGGCTGGTCACCGAGGGAATCACGGTGGCCATGGAGAAGCACCCCGACATCGACGAGGTCATCGCCATCGGCCCGCCCATCATGATGAAGGCGTGCGCGGAAACGACGCGCCCTTCGGGCGTCAGGACCACCGTCAGCCTGAATCCGATCATGGTCGACGGCACGGGGATGTGCGGCGGCTGCCGGGTCAAGGTCGGCGGCCGGATGATGTTCGCCTGCGTCGATGGGCCCGACTTCGATGCGCACCAGGTCGACTTCGACGATCTCATGAACCGGCTCAAGCGTTTCGCGGAAGAGGAAAAGCTGGCGATGGAAAGGTGGTCGAAGGCCTGCCGCGCCGGAAAGGCGGCGCCGGCCGCGACGGGGGCGTGATGGCAAAGAAGAAAACCATACGCACCATTCCCCAGGAACGAACGCCCATCCCGGTGCAGGATCCGAAGGAGCGGGCGGGGAACTTCGCCGAGGTCGCCCTCGGCTACCGGCTGGAAGACGCGCTGAACGAGTGTGAGCGGTGTCTGATGTGCCCCGAGGCCGCCTGCGTTCCGGGGTGCCCCGTTGCCATCGACATCCCCGGCTTCATCGCCAAGATCATCGAAAAGGACTACCGCGGCGCCTACGACATCCTCACCAACGACAACCTGTTGCCGGCGATCTGCGGCCGGGTCTGTCCGCAGGAGGACCAATGCGAGGGCGTCTGCCCGGTCGGCGACACGCTGGAGCCGGTGGCGATCGGCCGGCTCGAACGCTGGATCGGCGATCTGGCGATCGAAAAGGGCTGGACAAGCGTCCCCTACATAGAACCCAACACCTTCAGGATCGGCATCATCGGCTCGGGCCCCGCCGGCGTCGCCTGTGCCGCGGACATGGCCAAGGCGGGATGCGACGTCACGATTTATGAGGCCTTCCACAAGCCGGGCGGCGTGTTGCGCTACGGTATCCCCGAATTCCGCCTTCCCGACGCGGTGATCGACGCCGAGATCGACAACCTGGCCAGGCTGGGCGTCAAGATACGGTGCAACACCCTGGTCGGGCGCCTGTTCACCATCGAGCAGATGCTCGACGAGATGGGGTTTGACGCCGTTTTCGTCGGCACCGGCGCCGGCTGCCCGAGGTTCATGGATATTCCGGGCGAATCCCTGAACGGCGTCCTGTCCGCCAACGAGCTCCTGACACGCTGCAACCTTCTGCGGGCGGGGGAGTTCCCCGACTACGACACGCCCCTGCACCTGGGCCGGCGTATCGCCGTGATCGGCGCCGGCAACACGGCAATGGATGCGATGCGGGTGACCCTGAGGCTGGGCGCCGAGAAGGTCTATTGCGTCTATCGCCGGACCAAGGCCGAAAGCCCCGCCCGGGCGGAGGAAGTGGACCACGCCGAGGAGGAAGGCATCGAGTTCCACTGGCTGACCGCCCCCGTCGAAATCCTCGACGACGGCGACGGGAACGTCCGCGGGATGCGCTGTATCCGCATGGAGCTGGGCGAGCCCGACGAGTCGGGACGGCGCCGTCCCGTTCCCGTCGAAGGCAGCGAATATGAGTTCGACGCCGACATGGTCGTCTACGCCATCGGCACCAGCGCCAACCCGATCATCGGCCAGACCGCGAAGCTCAAGCTCAACGGGCGGGGCTATATCGAGACGGACGAAAATCTCGCCACCTCCATGGCCGGCGTCTACGCCGGCGGCGATATCGTGACCGGCGGGGCGACCGTGATCTTGGCCATGGGCGCGGGCCGCAAGGCGGCGCGCAGCATGAAGGCCTATCTCGGCATACGCGATACCGATGCCGTCTATCGTCCCCGGCGGGCGGCAGGCGCCGGCACGCTGTTTGGGATCGACGCCCGGGAGAAGACCTTCTCCCGCGTCCGTGCGGCGTAGACCCCGAGGACCACGAGGACTGGACCCTGGAATGAAGGCACAGGCCCTGAAAAGAGAACCCCGCCAAAAGCCGGCCAAGAAGGCGAAGGCGGGGTCGGTGTCGAACCTGAATCGGCGGGGCCGGCCCGCATCCCGCGCCAAGCCGGTGGTGACGCTGAATGAGCATATCGTCGAGGTCATCAGCGATTCCGGCGAGGGCGCGCAGAGGTGCGGCCAGGCGTTCGGGTCCATCGCGGCGCGGATGGGAAACGGGATTTGGACCGCCGAGATCATCCCCGCCGAAATCCAGCCGCCGGCGCGGAGCATCGCCGGCGCCAGCGGCAACCGCATTCGCCTGGCGTCCCGTCGCGTCACCAATTGGGGTGACGAGGCCGACCTCATCGTCGCCTTCAACGAACAAGTTCTTCTGAGTCGCCTCGATGAGAACGAACTCAAGCCCGGCTGCATCATTCTCCTGGAGAACAAATGGAGAGCCGATGAGGACCCGGAGATCGCCGCGGCCTACGCGCGGACCTGTGACGAACTCGTGGCGGACGGCTACAAGGTCTACGAAATTCCCATGGAAACCGAGTGCCTGAAGCATGTCGCCGATCCCAAGCGCGGCAAGAACATGTTCGTCCTCGGCATGCTGTGCAGCATCTACAGCCTGGATCTGCAGACGGCCCGGGACCAGATCGCTTTCGTCTTCGCCAAGAAGGCCGACGCCGTCATCCGCGACAACATAAGGCTGTTGGAAGCCGGGCATGAATGGGCGGAGGCGACCCTCGACATCAAGTTTCGGATTCCCCCGTCCGAAATGCGGGAGCCCCAGATCGTCGTCAACGGCAACATCGCGCTCGGCCTCGGCGTGATGGCCTCGGGCATGGAGGTGTGCGCCATGTACCCGATCACGCCGGCCACGTCGGCGTCGCACTACCTGAGCGATGTCTTCGAGAACGTCGGCGGCATGGTGCACCAGGCCGAAGACGAGATCGCCGCCTGCGCCTTCGCCATCGGGGCGTCCTATGCGGGAAAGTGCGCGGTAACGATTACGTCCGGTCCGGGGTTCGCCTTGAAGCAGGAAACGATCGGCCTCGCGGTGATGGCGGAAATCCCGCTGGTGGTGGTGAACGTCCAGCGGGGCGGCCCGAGCACCGGCCTGCCGACGAAGGCGGAGCAGGGAGACCTGCTGTTCGCGTGTTTCGGCGGTCACGGAGACAACCCGAAGGTGGTCATGGCGGCGGTGGACATCGAGGACTGCTTCTATTCGATGATCGCGGCGCGCAAGATCGCCGAGACATTCAACATGGTTGTCGTCGTGCTTTCGGACGCCAATCTGGCATCGTCTCAGCAGCCGTTCCCGCGGCCACATGTCACCGAGGGGTGGTTCGCGGCGCCGGTGGATCAGACCGTGATCCCCGAGGGGGCGAAGCCATACGACTGGGACGCGCGGACCGGCCTCGCCCGCCGGTTCATTCCCGGGCAGCCGAACGGCATGCACTGTCTGACCGGGCTGGCCCACGATCGTATGAGCCGCGTCGCCTACGATCCAGACATCAACGAGGAAGGGGTCCACCATCGCAGCCTCAAATTGGCGGCCCTGCAAAAGACATTGACGGCGACGCCGGTATTCGGTGACGACGAAGGCGACCTCCTGATCGTCGGCTGGGGAAGCACGAAGGGGGTGATCGAGGAAGCGGTCGGGCGCATGCGCGCCGATGGCCATAAGGTGTCTTCCCTGCACCTGCGGTTCCTTCAGCCCATGCCGCCGGGAATCGGCGACGTGTTGCACCGGTTCAACAGGGTCATGACGGTAGAGAGCAACTGGTCCGACCGCCTCGACGACGAAATCATCGACGAAGACAATCGCCGCTATTCGGAACTGGCGTGGCTCTTGCGGGCGCGATATCTCGTCGATGTCGACTGCTGGTCCGAGGTCAGGGGACAGCCGATCAAGCCCGGGACCATCGTCCGCGCCATCCGCGAGAGACTGCAATTGAAAGGATGATGACAATGGCCGCCTCCACCACCCGGTGCCTGTTGCGGTTGTTCGACGAGGAATATTCCCTCGAGGACTACAAGGGCGGCATTCCGCGCTGGTGCGTCGGATGCGGCGACAACAGCATCCTTGCCTCCGTCCAGCGGCTGTGCCGCGACGAGCAGCTGCCGCCCGAAAAGACCGTATTCGTGTCGGGGATCGGCTGCTCCAGCAGGTTTCCGCACTATATGCACACCTACGGGTTCCACGGCCTTCACGGCCGGGCGCTGCCGGTCGCCGAGGGGATCAAGTTGCGGAGGCCGGATCTCCACGTCTTCGTCATCACCGGCGACGGCGATTGCTGCTCCATCGGCACCGCGCACTGGATTCACGCCATCCGCTACAACATGGATATGACCGTATTGATGCATGACAACGGCATTTACGGTCTGACCAAGAATCAGGCGTCGCCCACGTCTCCCCAGGGCCTGAGGAGCAACACGACGCCCCGGGGCACGCACCTGGAGCCGATCAACCCGGTGAGCGTCACCCTGGGGATCCGCAACGTCTCGTTCGTCGCCCAGGCGGTGGATTGGATTCCGGAGCTCCTGCACGACATCGTTGCGCAGGCCTTCCACCACAAGGGTTTCTCGTTCGTGCGCGTGATTCAAAGGTGCCCCGAATTCCTGCCGGACCGGTTCGACCCGTGGGTACAGAACCCGGACCGGATGCTGCTGCTTTCCCACGAGAACGGCATTCGGATCAGTCCCGAACTTTCCCGGGTCTACCGGAACCAGGAGGAGCACGACCCCGCAAACAGAAACCGGGCCAGGGAGATAGCGTCGACCGGCGATCCGATGCCCGTCGGCGTCCTCTACCGGAATCCCGGCATGCCATGTTACGAGGATCTGCGAAAGCCCGACCGGTTGTATGCGCCGGACGTGGTCAAGACCGCTCTTGAAAAGGAGTTCGACAAGTTCACGATCCATCCTGCCGGGTGACGCGAAAGAGCAGCCGGTTCGATCGAGAGAAAGCGCATGTGACGCCGAGATGAACGACAATTCTTCACCGTTTTCCACTTTTTACCTGACCGGTGAAAAGCCCGGCGACGATCCGGCCGACGCCGGACACCTGCGCCCGGCCCTGTTCAGCGCCTACCGGGATCTGTCGAAGCTGCGCTACGATTTTCCGTTGGTGCTGGTCGACGGCGATGCCGGTGGCCCGTTCGTGCAATCCCTCTCCGACATCATCGACGGCATCCTGCAAGAGATTGCTCCGCGTGGTATCGAGGGCGAGCGTTTGAGAAGGCACGTGCTGGCGCTCGAGGAGGAAATACGAACCCTCGCCTCCCGCGGCAGGAAGGGTTCCCTGTTGCAGCTTTGGGATCTGGCGGAAACCGCGCTGCTTTCCAGGGCCGATACCAGCGCGCGAAAATCGTTGAGCGACAGCCTGAGCCGCGCCCGCGTCGTCCTCGGCCTCGACGGGGAGGTCATCGACTGCGGCGGAGAGACGCCGGTCAAGGTCCTGACCCATGCCTGGGCCGTGGTTCAGGAAATCAAGGCCCGCAGGTTCCGCGATCAGGTCGACGCGCTCATCCTGAAGCTCTCGGACATCCTGAAGGCCGACTCCATGAGGTCGGAGGGAGCGCGTAGTGCTGCGACCCTCAAGCACTCGGTGGGGACCGCCTACGAGGCGGTGTTCGATTTCGAGGCGATGTCGGACATCCTCGAAACGGCGTGCGCGGACGGCATGATGGCGGAGAAGCGGCGGCGGCGGATCCGCTCCGCGCTGTCGACCCTCGAATCGCAGAGGTTTTTTGCGCCGGCGGGCAACCGCGTGAAGGGGGGACGGCGCAAGGGCCCCCACGTCTTCGTTTTCGACCGCTGCGCCCGCGCGTTGGACGCCTTCCAGGAACGGCTGCCGGAGATGGTCGGGCTTATCAAGGCCATGTCCATCGCCGAGCTGGAGATCGGGAACCGGTACCGGGAGCCGGCCCACGACCCGTTCTTCCGCCGGTTCGATGAGACGTTCGTGCAACCGGACGATCTCGCGTTGTTCCCGTCTTATCTGGTCTGCCTGCGGAACGGCCGCGACGCCCGGGCGGAGAAGGCGAAGGTCGCCGAGGTCCTGTCGTCGGGCCTGCCGATCAAGGTCGTGAATCAAAGCGACGACATCCTCGAGGACCTGTCGATTGGATCGGGGCAACTTTCCTTTGGCCTCCGGGGGTCGCAGCTCGCGGCGATGGCGCTTGGCCTCAATAACGCCTATGTGCTGCAGGCAAGCGGTTCCTGTCTCTATCCGCTGAGGGAATCGATCCTCAGGGGCCTGGCGCAGAACGGGCCGGCGCTGTTCAGCGTATACTCGGGCCTGGCGGGGCACCGCGCGGCCAAGAACGTGCCCGACGTGCCGCCTTATCTGAGGGCGGCGGCGGCGGCGGAGTCGCGCGCCTTTCCCGCATTCGCGTACGATCCCGAACGGGGAAGCGATTGGGCGTCACGCTTCTCCATCGACGGCAATCCCCAGGCGGAAGCCGAATGGCCGGTCCATCGCTTCGGCTACGAAGACGAGGACCTTCAGAGGATATCGGAAGAGGCTGCCTTCACGTTCGTCGATTTCGTCGCCTCCGACAGGCGTTACGCGGGGTGCTTTGCAAGGGTTCCCAGGTCCAGGTGGCACGACGGCATGGTGCCGGTGAACGATTTCCTGGAACTGGAGAACGGCGCCGCGGCGGGAAAAGTCCCCTACATCCTGATGGTCGACGACAAGAACGTCGTTTACAGGGCCATCGTCGAAGACACCTTGATCCATGCCGCGCGCCGGTGCCGCGGGATGTGGCGGAGCCTGCAGGAGCTGGGCGGCATCAACAACTCCCACGCCAGGAAGCTACTCGCGGAAGAGAAGGAGATATGGGAACAGGAGAAGGCGCGGGAACTCGCGGAGTCGAGGCCCCGGGCCGTGCCGGAGGCCGATGCGCCGGCCCCGCCGGCGGCGGAGGACGCGACCCCCGCCGCGGAGAAGACGGCGCCGGCGGAGGTCGCGGAGGCGACCCCGGCGCCGTCGGACGAGCCCTTTATCGAAACGCCCCGTTGCACGACCTGCAACGAATGCACCGAGATCAACAACAAGATGTTCGCTTACGACGACAATGAGCAGGCGTACATCGCCGACCCCGATGCGGGGACTTACCGGCAGCTGGTGGAAGCGGCCGAGGCCTGCCAGGTATGCATCATCCATCCGGGCAAGCCGAGAAACCCGAACGAGCCGGATCTGGACGCGTTGATCTCGCGGGCCGAACCCTTCAATTAGCCACGCTGGTCGATAGGCGCGAAGTCGCGCCGGCCGGGCCCTTTACCCGGCCCCCCGGGGAAAACAACCGCTTTCCGTATGACCTCGATTTCAACGGGAATTTTGCCTGTTGGGCGCCGGCGGGATGTCGGTCATGACGTTATTGATGAATATCAAGGTCCACCCCGCACCTACGCCCTAATCTGTTCGTTCGCGAAGGTTACAGTCCTTGGTTGCTGAGTATGTGATGACCTACCCGCTGATGCGCATGCTCGAACACCTCAATATCGATATTGAGCGTAGTTTCGAGTTGATGCCCGAGAAGATGGAAGATGCGATCGTGAAGTGTCGGAGGTGCCAAATGTTTGTCACTTGTGACGAACTGACGGAGAGCCGGTATTTCATGTGTCCGAACAGGGACCTTCTCGACCAACTCGAGGACCTGCTGCCGAGAATTTAAGGGTCCGTATAGAGCAGGTCTACCGGAGTCGTCGTTGAGCCGTTTTCGGCCTACACGGAAACGGAAGGGGGCCTGTCCGGCGGCCTATGCGATACCGTAGATGAGGCCGAGGGACGCCAGGCTCAAAAGCCCCGACACCAGCAACGGCACCTCGATGGCCGGGACCAGGGCGGGAATCCGGCCCGAAGACGCCCACAGGGCGGAGGCGACCAACAGGACCCCGGCAAAGGCAAGGTCCGGCCCCTGGAAGGTGTAGCCGCCGATGACGGCGGCGATCCCGATGTTCTGGCACAGGCCGAGAAACGATGACCGTGAAGGCACTCTCTTGGTCGCCAGGCCCTCGATCAGGAGGGCAAATCCCTGATAGGTGATGACACTGAAGTACAGGCACAGGCTGAGGGCTATGATGACGGACGAAAAATCGATCACCAGCTTGGTCATACCCGCCCCCGGCGCCTTTCCTGACCGGCCGACGCCACCTGCACCTCCGGTGGCCATCGCGCCGAGAGAAAAGGGTAGCGAATGGGCGGGGCGCCCCGCATCCCCCGTTTGGGGTATAGGCTCAAGATATTCCCTTAGGTTATTGATATTCCTTGCGTTTAGCACCCCAGTTGCTTTTGGCCGGGTGGGGCCCGGGGTGTCCCCGATTCGCCGGTCATACCCTCGGTGGCGGCGCGCCCCGGCGGCCATGCGCCGCCCGATGGCCCCGGCGGCGCAGGTGTGTTAACGTCGCGCCGACGGCTCAATCCATTCCGGGACATGTCCGATGACCAATCCTCTGTACGCGATAGTGGTCGCCCTGGCCCTGGCCGCGGCCGGCCCTGTGTCCGCCGCGGCCGCGGAGTCGACCGCGGCGAAAGACCCCGCCGCCGCCAAAGGGGCTCCCGCGGCGGCGGAAGACGACACCTTCGACAAGCACGAGATGCTCGCAAAGGCCGAGGAGTTTTTCGGGAGCACGACCAAGGGCCTGGCCGAGGCGATCCAAAAGGTCTTCGAGGATCAAGGACGCCCCAACGGCTACATCAAGGGCGAGGAGGTCAGCGGCGCCTTCGGTGTCGGCCTGCGCTACGGCAACGGCAAGCTCCACCGCAAGACCCGCGCGCCCATGCAGCTCTATTGGCAGGGGCCTTCCGTCGGCTTCGACTTCGGCGGCAACGCCTCCAAGGTCTTCACCCTGGTCTACCACCTGAAGGACAACGAGGAGATTTTCCAGCGCATTCCGGGCGCGGAGGGGACCCTTTACGTGGTCGCCGGCGTCGCCGTCAATTACCAGCAAAGCGGCGACCTCATCCTGGCGCCCATCCGGACCGGCGTCGGCCTGCGCGGCGGGGTAAACGTTGGCTATCTGCACTATGCCAAGAAGCACTCCTGGATCCCGTTCTAGCCGGTTCGCCGCCGCCACCGGCGCGCTCGCCCTGCTGGCACTGGCGGCGGGCCTTTTGGCGCCGCCCGGGGCCCGGGCCAGCTATATCCTGTATTTCCACACCTTCGGCGACTGGTCGGTGATCTGCTGGACCGATGAAGCCTCGCGCCGCAACGCCTGCTCCCTGACCGGCCCGCCGCCGGCCATCGATCTGGACGGGCGCCACTCCCAGGTGACGGTGGCGGAACAGGCCGCCGGCGCATTCACCGTGACGCTGCGCGTGCGCGGCGCCATCCAGCCGGGACAGCCGGCCTTCCTGCGGGTCGACGGGAACCCGGTGCATCGGGCGGCGCCGGACCGCCTCGGCAACGCCGGCTGGAGCGGGCCCGACGCGGCCAAGATAATCGACGAGCTCAAGGCCGGCTCGGGAATGGTGGTACGCTCGTTCGCCGCCGGAAGCGGCGCGGCCAGGGACGAGTTCCTGTCCCTGAGCGGATTCGGCGACGCGCTGACGGCCTACCGGGGCAACCTGCGCACCTTTGGCATCCTTAGCCCGAAGTGAGCCGCCCGTTCCTTCCGACCTGCCGTATCAGACCTTGCCGTCCGTCAAGTGCTTGCGCGGGTCCACGGCGCGCCTGCCCCGGCGCAGTTCGAAGTGGAGCTGCGGGCCGCTCACGTTGCCGGAACTGCCGACCTTGGCGATCACCTGGCGTTTCCTGACCCTGTCGCCCCGCTTGACCAGCAGCGACTGGTTATGGGCATAGGCCGAAACCCAGCCGCCCGTGTGCTTGATCAGTAAAAGGTTGCCGAAACCCCTGAGCTCGTTGCCCGCATACGCCACGACGCCGTTCTCGGCGGCCCGCACCGGGGCCCCGCGGCGAGCCGCGATGTTGATGCCGTCGTTGCGCAGGCCCCTGGCCTTGCCCCCGAAGGCGGACAGCACCCTGCCCTTGAGGGGCCAGAGGAAGCCCCGGCCGCTCCTCGGCGGGGGCTTGGGCACGGCGGCCGGGGGCTTCGGTCTTTTCGGCCGGGTGGACGGTTTCTTTGCCCCAGTGGACGGCTTTTTCGCCGCGGCGGGACGGGGGCCGGTGGCCGCCTTCGCACCCGTGCCGGCCCTGCCTTCGCCCGGGGGCACGCGCAGGCGCTGTCCGGCGCGAATCGTATACGGCGGCTTCAGGCCGTTGGCCCGCGCCATCTCGTACACGCCGACGCCGTTCAGCCGCGATATGCCGTACAGGGTCTCGCCGCCCCTGACCACGTGTTCGCGGCCGCGCGGCAGGACGACGCGCTGGCCCACCCTGAGAAGATAGGGCGGCCGGAGCCGGTTGGCGTCGATGATGGCGCGGACGAACACCCCGTGCCGCCGCGACAGGGCGTATACCGTGTCGCCGGCGCCGACGATGACGGCGCCGCCGGCGGCGGCAACGGGAGCACGCCCGGGCACCGGCAAAGGTATCGCCGCCCGCGGCGTCGAAGATGTCGCCGCGGGGGGCGGCGGACGGTTGACATCCCTGGGCTGGCGCCCCGGCGGCGGCCATTCGGCCCATCCGCAGCCGGCGGTCAGGAACAGCACGGCCACTATCCCCACGGCGGCGCGCATCGGATTCATCGCCGGATTATCGCCAAGCGGCGCCTCCCGTTCAACGGCAACGCCCCTCAATCCGATGCCACGCCGGGGACCAGGGGCACGAAGCGCACCGGGTTCAGGTCCTCGGTCTCGGCGCCGTCCTCGGTGCGCAGGACCCGCACCAGGCGTTGATCGTCGTCGTCGCCCACGGGCACCACCATCACCCCGCCCACCGTCAGGTGCCCGACCAGGACCTGCGGCACGTCCGCCGCCGCCGCGGTGACCACGATGCGCTCGAAGGGCGCCTGCTCCGGCCAGCCCAGGGTGCCGTCGCCGACGCAGGTCGTGATGTTGGTGAGCTTGAGCTGGGCGAACCGCTTCTCCGCCTCCGCCAACAGCGGCCGGTGGCGCTCGACGGAATACAGACGCCGGCACAGCTGCGACAGGATCGCCGCCTGATAGCCGGACCCGGTGCCGATCTCCAGCACCTTCATGCGCTCGCCCACCTCCAGGGCCTGGGTCATCTGGGCCACCACGATGGGCTGGCTTACCGTCTGATGGTGGCCGATGGGCAGGGCCAGGTTGTCATAGGCCCGGTCGCGGAAGGGCTCGGGCACGAAGATTTCGCGCGGCACCCGCTCCATGGCCGCCAGCACCCGGGTATCGGTGACGCCGCCGCGCCGCAACTGGAGGACCAGACGGATCTTGCGGGAATCGGGGTTCACCGGAAAACCGCCCTCAGCGGCTTGAGAGTCGGCGCGTGGGTGAGGTCGAGGGACAGGGGCGTGACCGAGACGGCGCCCCGTCTCACCGCGTCGAGGTCCGTGCCCCGCCGGAAGCCGGGCTCGACACGCTGGGAGCCGATCCAGAAGTACGCCTCGCCCCGGGGGTCGGTGCCCTGCACGAGCTCGCCGCCGATCTTGCGGCGGCCCTGTCGGGTGATCTCGACGCCGGTGACCGCGCGCGCCGCGACATCGGGGAAATTGACATTGATCATCACGTTGGAGGGCCATGTGGCGGCCGCCAGCCGGCCGACCACGTCGGCCGTCCACCGCTCGGCGGTCTTCCACCGGGGCGCGTGCCCGTCCTTGGTCATCAGGCTGAGGGCGATGGCCGGAAAGCCGAGCAGCGTCGCCTCCATGGCCGCGGCGACGGTGCCCGAATAGGTCACGTCCTCGCCCAGGTTGCCGCCCCGGTTGATGCCGGAGAGCACGATATCGGGCGGGCCGTCCTTCATCACGTGGTTGACGGCGAGGAGCACGCAGTCGGTGGGCGTGCCGTCGACGGCATAGCGCCGGCGCGACACCCTGCGCACGCGCAACGGCTGGCGCAGGGTCAGGGAATGGCTGGCGGCGCTGTGCTCGGTTTCGGGGACGACGACCCAGACCTCGCCGGCGATCGGGCGCATGATGCGTTCCAGGAGCTTCAGGCCGGGCGCCTGGACGCCGTCGTCGTTGGAGATCAGGACCCGCGCCCTGGCCAGATCAACGAGCTTACGCGGCATCGGGATCCGCGCCGGGCGTGATCCGCTCGAGCCCGCCCATGTACGGCCTGAGGGCCTCGGGCACGGCCACCGAGCCGTCCGCCTGCTGGCAGTTCTCGAGGATCGCGATCAGGGTCCGCCCGACCGCCAGCGCGGAACCGTTGAGGGTATGGACGAAGCGGGTCTGCTTTTCGCCCCTGGCCCGGAACCGGGCCTTCATGCGCCGGGCCTGGAAGTCGCCGCAGTTGGAACAACTGGAGATTTCGCGGTAGCGCCCCTGGCCCGGCAGCCACGCCTCGATGTCATAGGTCTTGCGCGCCGCGAAGCCCATGTCGCCGGTCGACAGCACCACCGTGCGGAACGGCAGGCCGAGCCGTTTCAGGACCTCCTCGGCGCACGCCGTCATGCGCTCCAGCTCGTCGTCCGACTCGTCGGGACGGCTGACGGTGACCAGTTCCACCTTGGTGAACTGGTGCTGGCGGATCATGCCGCGGGTGTCCTTGCCCGCCGACCCGGCCTCCGAGCGGAAGCACCAGGTCATGGCGGCCAGGCGTAGCGGCAGCGCCGCTTCGTCCACGATCCTGCCGGCGACGATGTTGGTCAGCGGCACCTCGGCCGTGGGGATGAGCCACAGGCGGTCATTGTCGACGCCGAACAGATCCTCGCCGAACTTGGGCAGTTGCCCGGTGCCGAACAGGGCCTCGTCGCGGACCAGGGCCGGCGGGTTGACCTCGGTGTAGCCGAAGTCGCCCGTGTGCAGATCGAGCATGAACGACGCCAGCGCCCGTTCCATGCGCGCCAGCGCGCCGGTGAGCAGCACGAACCGCGCGCCCGACATGCGGGCCGCCGTCTCGAAGTCCATCATCCCGAGCGCCTCGCCGATGTCGAAGTGCTCCTTCGGCGGGAAGGCGAAACCGGGCTTGTCGCCCCAGGTCCGGATTTCCTCGTTCGCCGTCTCGTCCGCGCCCTCGGGCACGTCGGCGGCGGGCAGGTTGGGCAACGCCGCCAGCGCCGCATCCAGCGCTGCCGCCGCGGCGCGCGCCGCCTCCTCGGCCTCGGCTTCCTGTTTCTTGGTCTTGGTAACCTTTTCAATCAGATCGCCGACGTCTTCTCCCCGGGATTTGCCGACACCGATTGCAGCATTCGCCGTTTTGCGTTCGGCCTGGATCTCCTGGGCCCGGGTCAGTGCCCGGCGGCGCTTGCCGTCCAGATCCACGAGCGCGGCGGAGGCGGGTTCCAGCCCGCGCCGCCCGAGCCCTTCGTCGAAGGCGTCCGGGTTGTCACGAATCCACTTGATGTCGAACATGGAGGTGCCGCTGCCGGTGGGACGGGAGGTTTATAGGGTATGAAGCCCGGTTTGAGAAGTCCGGCGCCGGCGGAACGCCGGGGTCACGTGGCTTCTCCGGCGGCCTCGGCCTCGTCCTCCCCGTCGTCGCCCTGGGCCGCGGCGCGCTTCCTTTCGATGATGCGCACGGCCCAGATGGATGCCTCGTAGAGCGCCATGGTGGGCAGGGCGAGGCCGATCTGGCTGATGACGTCGGGCGGCGTCAGGATGGCGGCGGCGACGAAGGCGATGACGATGGCGTACTTGCGCTTCTCCGCCAGGCCCTTGGACGTGACCATGCCGACCCGGGCGAGAAGGGTCATCACCACCGGCAACTGGAAGCACAGCCCGAAGGCGAAGATCAGGCGCATGACCAGGGACAGGTATTCGTTCACCTTGGCCTCGAGCTGGATGGGCAGCGCCCCGGCGCCGCCCATGGACTCGAAGCTGAGGAAGAATTTCCAGGCCAGCGGAAAGATGAAGTAATAGACCAGCGCCCCGCCGGTGAAGAAGAGGATGGGCGTGGCCACCAGAAACGGCAAAAAGGCCCTTTTTTCGTTCTTGTACAGGCCGGGCGCGATGAACTTCCAGAGCTGCATGGCGATGAACGGGAAGGCGACGAACAGGGCGGTGAAGAGCGACACCTTGACATAGGTGAAGAACGCCTCGTGCAGGCCGGTGAAGATCAGCCGCCGGTGGCCCCCCAGTGTGATCAGGATGTCGGCCAGCGGCTGCACCAGAAAGGCATAGATAGCGGGCGCGAAGTAATAGGACGCGAAGAACAGGACGACGATGGCGATCAACGAATGGAGCAGCCGGCGGCGCAGCTCGACCAGGTGATCGAGCAGCGGCATTTTCTGATCCTTCAGGGTGTCGTCGCGGTCTTCGTCCGCCACTGTCGGCTATCCGCTGGCCTTGGCCGGAGTATTGACCTCATCCTCAGGGTCCGGCGGCGCCGCCTTCTCCACCGCCGCCTTTGACGCGGGCGCCGCCTTCCTGGGCGCCGCCTTCCCGGACGACGCCTTCCCGGACGACGCCTTCCCGGACGACGCCTTCCCGGGCGGTGCCGGTTCGGGCTCCGCTGGCGCGGCGGCCGTGCTGTCGGGCCCTGCCCCGGCGGCCGTGCCCAGGTCGGTCTCGATGTCGCTCATGTCCATGTCGCGGGAGATGTCGCCGGTGGGGTCGATGGTGTTCTCGATCTCCTTGCCGATGTCCAGGCCGGACGCCGTTTGCATCTGGTTCTTGAAGTCGTCCAGCTCGGCCTCGCGCATCACATCGTCGAGCCCGCCCTGGAAGTCGCGGGCCAGGGCCCGCGCCTTGCGCACCCACTTGCCCATGGTGCGCAGCGCCCGCGGCAAATCCTTGGGTCCGATGACAAGGAGGGCAAGGACCGCGACGATGAAGAGTTCCTGCCAGCCGATGTCAAACATGGCGGCTCAGTGCCCCCGGCGGCGGGCGAAAACGCCCGCACATCCTCAGCCTTCCGCCGCCCGGTCCTTTTCCGGCACCGGCGCAGCCACCGATTCCGACTTCAGGACCTTCGGTTCCTCCTCCGGGGCGATCTCGTCCTCGTCTTCCTTCATGCCCTTCTTGAAGGACTTCAGGCCCTTGCCGAAGTCGCCCATGAGCCCGGAAATCTTGCCTCTGCCGCCAAACAAAAGCAGAACGACGGCCAGGACAATCAGCCAGTGCCAAATGCTAAACGTACCCATATCCGTTATTTACCCGAATGGTTTACCGTTTGTGTTGCGCGGATAATGGCAGAAAGCCCTGGCCGCCGCAACGCCACCCGCGACCGGTCGACAAACGGGAGGGCCGGAGCCCTCAGCGCCCGCCGTCCGGCTCCAGGGGTTCGGGCGGCCCGTCCTCGGCGTCCGCGGGGGCGGCCTGTTCCTGTTCGGCGGTTTCGCCTTCCCCGGGACCGGGGCCGTGCACCGCCCTCAGCACCCGGGACGCCTGGATGGCCGGACCCGAATCGAGCAGGCCGGCCGCCTTCAATTCCTCGAGTCCGGGCAGGTCGCTCAGCTTTTCCAGGCCGAAGTGGTCGAGAAAGACGTCCGTGGTCGCCCAGTTCATGGGGCGCCCCGGCGTCCGCCGCCTTCCCGCGAGGCGAATCCAGCCCGCCTCCAGGAGCACGTCCAGGGTGCCGCGGTGCACGCTGACGCCGCGGATTTCCTCGATCTCGGCCCGGGTCACCGGCTGGTGGTAGGCGATGATGGCGAGCGTCTCGACCGCCGCGCGCGACAGCTTGCGCGGCACCCTGGTCTCCACGACCAGCCGGGACGCGAGGTCGGGCGCCGTGCGAAAGGCCCAGGTCTTTCCCGCCCGCACGAGATTCACGCCCCGGTTGGCATAGCGGCGTTTAAGGTCCTCCAAAAGCGCCGCCAGGTCCGTCCCTTCGGGCAGGCGCTGGGCGAGGACGCGTTCGGGCAGGGCCTCGGCGGAGGCGAACAGGATCGCCTCCAGCAGCCGCAGGTTCTGGGCGTCGCCGTCACGCATGTCGCCCTCGCTCATGAGCTGTCATCCTCCCGCGTCCGGGTCGGCGGCCCCTGGGCGCCCGCCGGCACGCCCTTGGCGGCGCGCAGGTATATGGGCCCGAAGGAGCCGCTCTGGCGCAGCCTGAGCCTGCCGGCGCGGGCCAGTTCCAGGGTGGCGGCGAAGGTGGAGGCGACGGCCGAGCGCGCCGCCAGCCCGCCCGGCTGTCCGCGGGGCAGCCCCGGGGGCAGGAAGCGCCACAGGCTTTCCCAGTCCGACGTCCCGCCGAGCAGGCGGTGCAGGTGCTTGAGCGCGTCCTCGACGGAGTAGAGCTCCCACGATTCGATGCGCAGCGTCCGCGCGTCGCCAAGGCGTTTCAGGTTGCCGTAGGCCTTGAGCAGGTCGTAGAGCGTGACCTCGATGACACTGGTGGCGACGCTGACGAACGCCTCCGGCGCGCCGCGCCGAAAGAACTCCCGGCCCAGGCGCGCCCGCGCCATGAGACGCGTGCCGGTGTCCCGCACCGCCTCCAGGCGCCGCAACTGGAAGGCCAGGGCCGCCGCCATCTCCTCGCCGCTGGGCTCGTCCTCGCTGCCCAGATCGGGGAGCAGAAGCCGCGACTTCAGGTACGCCAGCCACGCCGCCATCACCAGGTAGTCGGCGGCCAGCTCCAGGTTGATGCTGCGCGCCTGGGCGACGAAGGCCAGGTACTGGTCGGCCAACTGAAGGATGGAGATCTGGGCCAGATCCACCTTCTGGTCCCGCGCCAGGGCGAGCAGCACGTCGATGGGCCCCTCGTAGCCCTCGATGTCGACGACGAACGCCGACGTTTCCGTTTGCCGGGGGGCCTCCGCCTCGAACTCGTCCAGGTCTGTCATCGATCCCCCATCAAAAGCCCACCAGCACGACGATAAGGTCGCGCAGGTAGGCCGCCGGTGCGCCGACCAGCCACCAGAAGACGTTCAGGTCAATCCCCAGTGCGCCACCGATCCACGGCAGGATAAACACCGCCCCCAGAATAACGATAATCCCCAGCCGTTCCAGCCGCGCCAGCCGCATCGCCAGCGGCGCCGGCAGCAGCCCGACGGCGATCCGCCCGCCGTCCAAGGGCGGTATGGGCAGCAGGTTCAGCACGCACAGCAAAAGGTTGATCCATAAGGAGTTGTCCAGGTTCTGGAAAACCCACCGGGCGACGTCGCCGGAAAGATAGGGCACGCCATGGAACAGCGCCGCCGAAACCACCGCCAGCGCCAAATTCGTCGCCGGCCCCGCCGCCGCCACCAGCACCATGTCCTGGCGGGGTCGGCGCAGCCGCGCGAAGTTTACCGGCACCGGCTTGGCGAACCCGAACATCATCCGCCCGCCCGAAGCGAACAGCAGCAGCGCCGGCAGCAGCACGGTGCCGAAGGGGTCGATGTGGCGGAACGGATTGAAGGTGACCCGGCCCAACCGGTACGCCGTGTCGTCCCCCAGCCGCAAGGCGACCCAGCCGTGGGCCGCCTCGTGCAGGGTGATGGCGAGCAGGATGGGAATCGTCCACACCGCGGCGACCGACAGGATGGTATCCAGGTTCACGGGGTTCCTTCCAGCAATTCCTTGAGCCGCGCCTGGGCGTCTTCCCGGTCCAGGGGTTGCGGCGGGCGCCGCATGCCATCGGCCCGCCCCAGGCGCGTCCGCGCCGCTTCGCTCAGGGAAGAACAGGCGGCGGCGACGGCCTCCATCTCGGCCATGTCGCCGTTACAATGGAGCACAAGGTCGCAACCGGCGGCAAGGGCGGCGTCGGCGCGCCGGCCGAGGCCGCCCTTCAGGGCCCCCATGGACAAATCGTCGCTCATGAGCAGGCCGTCAAAGCGGATCGCTCCGCGGATCGCCTTTTCGATGACCGGCGCCGAGGTGGTCGCCGGCCGGGAGTCGTCCACGGCCCGGTAGACGACGTGCGCGGTCATCGCCCAGGGCATGGTGTTCATGGCGCGGAAGGGCGCGAAATCCACCTTTTCCAGGTCCTCCCACGAGGCGTCGACCACGGGCAGGGCACGGTGGCTGTCTACCGTGGCGCGCCCGTGGCCGGGGATGTGCTTGAGCACCGGCAGCACGCCGCCGTCCAGGAATCCCTCGCAGGCCGCCCGCCCCAGCCGCGCCGCCAGGACCGGCGTGTCGCCGGCGGCGCGTTCGCCGATAATCGCATCGGCGCCCGGCTGGGGCACGTCGAGGACCGGCGCGCAGTTCACCGTGACGCCCAGGTCCGTCAACTCCGCGGCGATGAGCCGCGCATTCAGGCGCGCCGCGTCGGCGGCCCGCTCCGCGCCGCCGGCTTCCGGCCTGGCCAGCGCGGCGAACCGGGCGGCGGCCGGCGCCGCCCGCCAGTGGGGCGGCCGCAGGCGCGCCACCGGCCCGCCTTCCTGGTCGATCAGCACACAGGCGTCGGCGCGCCCGACCGAATCGCGCAGGTCCCTGACCAGGGCGCGCACCTGGTCCGGGGTGACGCAGTTGCGGGCGAACAGGATGAAGCCCAGGGGATCGGTGTCCTGGAAAAAACGCCGCTCGGTTTCGCTGAGCACCGGGCCGGAACAGCCCACGACCATCGCCCGGGGGCCGCGGGGGCGTCCCCCGCATACCGTAACCGGGGGGATACCCCCCTTGTCCCCCCGGGGGCCGCGGGGGCGTCCCCCGCATACCGTAACCGGGGGGATACCCCCCTTGTCCCCCCGGGGGCCGCCGGCGCCGGCGCCCCCGCCCCGACCCTCATCTCCCGGGCCGGACAATCAGGCACCCCACCTTGCGCGAGGCCAGCGTGGCGCACAAGGCGCGCGCCGCGGCTTCGTCGGCAAGGGGGCCGGCCCGCAGGCGGTAGAACACCCCCTTTTTCGGCCCGAGATCGGCCTTGACGACGGACAGCGCCAGTTTCCCCAGCAGGTCGGAATTCTTGCGCCGCAGACGGTCCCATTCCCCCTGCGCCCGATCCAGCGAGCGCACGGCGGCCAATTGCACCCTGTAGGCCTGTGCCTTGCCCGTCCGCCTGGCCGGCGTCTTGGGGGCCGGCGCCGACGGCGGCGGCGGCGGCCGTACGGCGGCGAGCACCTCTTCCACGGTGGGGGTCGCGGCGGGCGGACCCGGTGGCGCCGATGGCCCGGTGGCGACGGGCGGGGCGCCGGACGGGCCGGCCTTCGCCGGCGGCGGTGTCACGCGCCCCGCGGCGGGCGCCACCGCCGCCAGGTTCTTGGCCGTGTCGGGAGCGGGCGCCGCCGCCTCCAACTGCTTCGCCAGATCCCGGCCCGGCGGCGGCAGCGGCGTCTCCGGCGCCGGCAGCAGACGTTCGACGCGCGGCCGCTCGCCATTGCCCTGCATGCGGTCGTAAACGAGCTTGTCGCGGTCCGGCACCTCCATGCCGCCGGGGCTTATGGGCCGCACCTTCACCGGCCCCCTGTCGGCCTTGATGAGCGGAATCCCGGAGTCGTCGCCGGTCAGGAACTGGGTGCCCACGTAGTACCAGCCGGCGCCGATGCCGGCGGCGAACACGACGGCGAAATACAGGAAAAATCTGAGCGCCGAGCGAATTTTCAACCCGCCGCGCCCCGCCGGCTTGCGATCCGCCGGTTGGGAAACTTCCGGGGCGCCCATTGCGTCCGATTCCTCGGAGCCCGCCATCAACGCATCTCCTTGAGCGGGGTGACGCCAAAAACCGCCAGCCCCGACGCAATCACATAAGCCACTCCCTGCACAAGGGCAAGCCTCGCCGCCGTGAGGTCGCGATCCGCCGGCACGATGAACCGGAGGCTGGCGTCGTCGTTGCCCTTGTTCCAAAGCGCATGGAACTGCGCCGCCAGATCGTTGAGGTAGAAGGCGACGCGATGGGGTTCGTGGGTCTCGGCGGCACCTTCCACAAGACGCGGCCACCCGGCCATGAGCTTGATCAAACCAAGCTCGGACGGGTCGGTCAAGCGCTGGAGCGGGGCCTCGGCCAGGGCCTCGGCGCGGAGCGCGCCGGCATCGAATATTTCGGCGGCGTGGCGCAGGACCGAGCACACCCGGGCGTGGGCGTACTGCACGTAAAAAACGGGATTGTCCCGGGACTGCTCGGTCACCCGGACAAGATCGAAGTCCAGCGGCTTGTCGTTGGTCCGCGTCAGCATGATGAAGCGCACCACGTCCTTGCCCACCGCGTCGATCACGTCACGCAGGGTGACGAAGGACCCCGCCCTTTTCGACATCTTCACCGGCCGGCCGTCTTCGAGCAGGTTGACCAGACGGCAGACCTTGACGTCCAGGTCGCCGGCGCCTTCGGTCACCGCCTTGACCGCCGCCTGCACGCGCTTGACGTAGCCCCCGTGGTCGGCGCCCCAGATGTCGATCATGGTCTTGAAACCGCGCCGGAACTTGTCCAGGTGATAGGCGATGTCGGTGGCGAAGTAGGTCCACGATTCGTCCGATTTCTTCAGCGGCCGGTCGACGTCGTCGCCGAAGCGGGTGGCGCGGAACAGCACCTGGGGCCGGGGCTCCCAGTCGTCCGGGACCTTGCCCTTCGGCGGCTCGAGGACGCCGGTGTAGACCAGGTCCCGGTCCTTAAGGAAGGTCAGCGCGTCGTCGACCCTGCCGCCGGCGACCAGGGCGCGCTCGGAGGTGAAAACGTCGAACCGGATGCCGAGCGCCTCCAGGTCGCCCCTGATCAGGTCCATCATGGCGCCGACGGCGAATTCGCGGACCGGGGCCAGCCACTCGTCCGGCGCCGCCGCGCAAAATCGCGCCCCATATTTCCCGGCCAATGCCTTGCCCACCGCAACAAGATACTGGCCCTGATACTCTATGGAACCATCCCGGTGGATATCCCCGCCCGCCTCGCCGGGCACCCGGTCGCCGAGGGCCTGGAGGTACCGCCAGCGGGCGGCAAACGCCAGTTTGTCCACCTGGGCGCCGGCGTCGTTGACGTAGTATTCGCGGGTCACCCTGTAGCCCGCCTTCTCGAGCAGCGCCGCCAGGGCGTCGCCGATCACGGCGCCGCGCCCGTGGCCGATGTGCAGCGGCCCCGTCGGGTTGGCGGAGACGAATTCCACGTTGACGGCCTCGCCGCCGCCCATCGCCGAATCGCCGTAGGCCGGGCCGGCCCGCAGAATCTCGGCCAGCCGGGCGTGCCAGAATGTGTCCTCGAGGCGCAGGTTGATGAAGCCGGGTCCGGCGATGTCGGCGCCGGTGACCGACTCGAGCCCGCCCAGGCGCCCGGCAAGAAGCTCCGCCAGCTGGCGCGGCTTCATCCCGGCCGGCTTGGCCAGGACCATGGCGGCATTCGTGGTGACGTCCCCGTGGGCCGCCTCGCGCGGCGGCTCGACGGTGATTCGCCCGGTGCCCAGGTCCCCGGGAAGGCGGCCTTCGGCGGCCAGGTCCCCGACCACGCCGAGGATGCGCTCGCGGAAGTGCTGGAACAGGTTCATGAGGTGCGCGCCTGCACGTCGAACAGCCGGCGGTGTTCGTCCAGCGCCGAGCGGTCGGTCATGCCGGCGATGTAGTCGGCCACCAACTGGGCGGTGGCGGCGCTGCCCGGCGCCGCGGCCTGGCGCCGCCACTCGGTGGGCAGGCATTCCGGTTCGTCGACGAGCAGCCGGAACAGGTCCTTGACCACCCGGCGCGCCTTGCTGGTCATGCGGTTCAGCTTGTAATGGCCGTACATGTTCTCGGACAGGAACGCCTTCAGCGCCGCCTCGTTCGCCCCCATTCCGTCGGAGAACCCGGCCACCGGCCGGGCGCCGTTGCGGATGTCGTCCGCCGTCGCCGGTCCGGTCTCGGCGATGCGCCGCGCCGTTTCGGCCAGGATGTCGGCGACCATGGCGCCGATCATGCGCCGCACCGCCTCGTGGATGCGCAGGGACTCGTCCACGTCCGGGTAGGCGCGCGCCACTTCGGCGAACACCGGCCCGACCAGGGGCACATCGCCCAGGTCGGCGACGGTGAACAGGCCGGCGCGCAGCCCGTCGTCGATGTCGTGGTTGTTGTAGGCGACGTCGTCGGCGATGGCCGCGACCTGGGCCTCGGCGCCGGCGAAGGTGTCGAGCTCCAGGTCGTGGGTGCCGGCGTATGCGGCGATGGCCCGGGGCAGGGGCGCGTCGCCGACGGCCAGCGGGCCGTTGTGCTTGACCACCCCCTCCAGGGTTTCCCAAGTAAGATTGAGGCCGTCGAATTCGACGTAGCGCTTCTCCAGGAGCGTGATCACGCGCAGGGACTGGGCGTTGTGGTCGAAGCCGCCGAAGGGTTCCATCATCTCCTTCAGCGCGTCCTCGCCGGCGTGGCCGAAGGGCGGATGGCCGAGATCGTGGGCCAGCGCCAGGGCCTCGGCCAGGTCCTCGTTCAGGCGCAGGGACCGGCACACCGAGCGCGTGATCTGCGAGACCTCGAGGCTGTGGGTCAGGCGGGTGCGGAAGAAATCGCCCTCGTGGTTGACGAAGACCTGGGTCTTGTAGGCCAGCCGCCGGAAGGCGCCGGCGTGGATAATGCGGTCGCGGTCGCGCTGGAAACAGGTCCGTGTCGCGCTTTCGGGCTCCGCATACAACCGGCCGCGGCTGGCGCCCGGGTCGCAGGCATACGGAGCCAGGGTCTGGACGACGGTCATGGCGGGAAACTTAAAGGGCGAAACCCCGCCAGGCAACGGGGGAAGGGGAAATACGGAATCCCAAAAGTTCCGAGGGGTGCCCGTCCTTCGAGACGCGCTTCTGCGAACCGCTCGTCAGGACGAGGAATAATATATTTGTCAACAGGTTACCTCATGCTGAGGAGCCGCCAAAGGCGGCGTCCCGAAGCATGGAATTCGGATCGTTGTATCGCGAAACCGGTATAAGCGCCTGTTTGACAAAACGCTTTCCCTGATTACATGAGAGGTGGGATGGGGTACAATGGCCCCGCCGAAAACGTTGCATTCAAGGGGTTTTCCATGCCGGACGGCAACGCCGCCACCAACGAGCAGGCCATCCTCATTTCCGACAATGCGGCCAGGCGCATCTCCGAGCTGGTCGAACAGGAAGGAAAGGCGGATGTGATGCTGCGCATCGTCATCTCGGGCGGCGGCTGCTCGGGGTTCCGCTACGGCTTCGAGCTGGACGACAGGAAGACCGGCGACGACCTGGTCTTCGAGCACGGCGGCGCCCGCGTCGTCGTCGACGGGGTTTCGCTGGACCTGATCAAGGGCGCCGAGCTGGACTACGTGGAGGACCTGATCGGGTCGTTCTTCGCGCTCAAGAACCCCAACGCGTCTTCGACCTGCGGCTGCGGCAGCTCGTTCTCCGTCTGACGGCGGCCGCCGACCTGTGCTAATAAGGAGACCCGCGTACAGCGGGTCTTTTTCATGGGCGGGCCGGAGCACCGATGGTCAGGATCGCCACCTGGAACGTGAACTCGATCAAGGCGCGGCTTCCCGTCGTCCTCGACTGGCTGAAGGGTTTCGCGCCGGACGTGGTGCTCTTACAAGAAATCAAGACCACCGACGAGCAGTTCCCGCGGCTCGAGATCGGGGAGCTGGGATACAACGCGTCCGTCGCCGGGCAGAAGACGTACAACGGCGTCGCCGTGCTTTCCAGGTTTCCCATCGAGGTCGTGCGGACGGCGCTGCCCGGGGACGACGCCGACACCCAGGCCCGCTATATCGAGGCGGTGACGGGCGGCGTGCGCGTCGCGTCGCTCTATCTGCCCAACGGCAACCCGGTGGACACCGACAAGTTCGCCTACAAGCTCGCCTGGATGGAGCGCCTGTACGCCCACGTGCCCGACCTGCTGGCCACGGAGGACCCATTCGTGCTCGGCGGCGACTACAACGTGGCGCCGGACGACGGCGACGTCTTCGACCCGGAAGGCTGGCGCGACGACGCGCTGTGCCGGGCCGACTCCCGCGCCGCCCTGCGCAAGATCCTGTACCTCGGCCTGACCGACGCCTTCCGCGCCCTGACCGGCGAGACCGGCCGCTACACCTGGTGGGACTACCGGGCCGGCGCCTGGGCGCGCGACCACGGCCTGCGCATCGACCACCTTTTGCTGTCGCCCCAGGCCGCCGACCGGCTCGAGGCGTGCGACATCGACCGCGGCCCAAGGGGCCGCGAGAAGACGTCCGACCACACCCCGGTGTGGTGCGAGCTCAGCGAATAGGAGGCAACCATGACCCGCGAATTCACCGGCGGCTGCCTGTGCGGCGCCGTGCGCTACCGGGCCGCCGGCGAGCCCCTCGTCGTCACCCACTGCCATTGCGGCCTGTGCCGCAAGGCGAGCGGCGCCCCCTTCCTCACCTGGGTCGCCTTTCCCGTCGACGCCTTCGCCTTCACCAGGGGCGAGGCGCGCGTCTATCGCGCCACGGAGAAGGCCGGGCGCGGCTTCTGCCCGGCCTGCGGCAGCCAACTCACCTTCCGCCACGCGGAAAGCGCCCACCAGGTGGACGTCAGCGCGGGAACCCTGGACGACCCTGACTCGGTCACGCCCATCGACCACATCTGGGCCTCCAGCCAGGTCCGCTGGCTGCACATGGACGACGGCCTGCCCCGGCACCGCGGCGAGCGCGGCGAGGGCTGATCCCAACAATCACAGGTCCGGGGTACGCTCTCTCATCCCAGTGAATTTGGCTTGCGCCAGGCGCTGCCGGGGCGAGCGCGGCGAAGGCTAGGTCCTGTGGACGAAGCCGATCCGTAACCCCAGGCGGCCGGGTGGGATTATCAAAGGCGCGACTGGGCGTCCAAATCCGCGAGTAGCATGCCGCTCCGCCTGGTCACATCGTTCAGGGGTGCGATGTGTAGCCGCTGAAATCCTGTTCCTGGCCGTACCCGGGCTCCAGATCCTTTCCGCCGTGTTCGGTAAGCTCTATGACGTTGCGGTCGGGGTCGCGGATGAACATGGATACCATGTCGTCGGTGAAGCGGACGGGACCGCCGGTAATTTCAATGCCCATCCCTTCCAGGGCGGCCTTGGCCGCTTCGATGGACTCGACGCGCAACGCCGCATGGGTATAACCGGAGTACTTCTGATCGACATCCATGAGAATGTTGGTGCCCGTATCCCTGGTGCTCGGACCCAGCAGGTTGACGACGACTCCGCCCGGGTGCCTCATGATCACCGGGTGCCCCTCGCTGTACCCGGCATCCCGGATGAGCCGGAAGCCGAGCCGCTCGTAGAACCCGCGCGACCGTTCCAGGTCGCTGATTCGAATTCCCAGATGGTCGACCCGCGTGATGTTCAGCATGGCCTCTCCTTCCCTTTGGCAACCGGCTCCGGCGATATAAATTGCGCAACCGCTCGACCGGTCGGTGAATACCGGCGAACGGGGAATTTGTCCACAGGGCCGATGGCGCCCCGGCAAGCCCACCCGTCGGCGCCCGGCGCCGGCCCGATCTTTGTTGCGCCCGGCGCGCGCGCCCGATAATCATTACCCAAGCCGCTGAAAAACACGCCGTAACCCGGGAGGAGGCACCCATGGAGGTGTTCGAAAAGAGCAAGCTGCCCAGCCGCCACGTCACCGAGGGGCCGGAGCGGGCGCCGCACCGTTCGTTCTACCATGCGATGGGGATGACGGAAGCGGACATCCACCGGCCGCTGATCGGCGTCGTCACCAGCTGGAACGAGACGGCGCCGTGCAACATCGCGCTGTCGCGCCAGGCCAAGGTGGTCAAGGAGGGCGTCAAGGCGGCCGGCGGCTCGCCGCGCGAGTTCACCACGATCACCGTCACCGACGGCATCGCCATGGGCCACCAGGGCATGAAGTCGTCCCTGGTCAGCCGCGAGATCATCGCCGATTCCGTCGAGCTCACCATGCGCGGGCACTGCTATGACGCCCTGGTCGGGGTCGCCGGCTGCGACAAGTCCCTGCCCGGCCTGATGATGGCGATGCTCAGGCTCAACGTCCCTTCCGTATTCATGTACGGCGGCTCCATCCTGCCCGGACGGTTCCGCAACAAAGACGTCACCGTGGTCGACGTGTTCGAGGCGGTGGGCGAGCACAGCGCCGGCAAGATGGACCTGGCGACCCTGCACGAGCTCGAGGCCGTCGCCTGCCCGTCCGCCGGCTCCTGCGGCGGCCAGTTCACGGCCAACACCATGGCCTGCGTGTCCGAGGCCGTCGGCCTGGCGCTGCCCGGTTCGGCCGGGGCGCCGGCGCCTTATGAATCCCGGGACGCCTTCGCCGAGCAATCCGGCCAGCAGGTGATGGCGCTGCTGGCCCGGGGCATCCGCCCGCGCGACATCGTGACCCGGGCCGCCCTGGAGAACGCCGCCGTCGTCGTCGCCGCCTCGGGCGGGTCGACCAATGCGGCGCTGCACCTGCCGGCCATGGCCAACGAGGCCGGCGTCGACTTCGACATGATGGACGTCTGCGACATTTTCCGCAAAACCCCCTATGTGGCCGACCTCAAGCCCGGCGGGCGCTACGTGGCCAAGGACATGTGGGAGGCCGGCGGCGTCCAGGCGCTGATGCGGACCCTGCTCGACGGCGGGCACCTGCACGGCGACTGCCTGACGGTGACCGGCCGGACGATCGCCGAGAACCTCGAGCACACGGTCCTGCGCGAGGACCAGGACGTGATTAGGCCGGTCTCCAATCCCCTGTCGCCCAGCGGCGGCGTGGTCGGCCTGCAGGGCTCGCTGGCGCCGGACGGCGCCGTGGTCAAGGTGGCGGGGCTCAAGCACCTGAGCCATACCGGGCCGGCCCGCGTCTTCGACAGCGAGGAGGAATGCTTCGAGGCCGTGGTCAACCGCCGCTACGACGAGGGCGACGTGCTGGTCATCCGCTACGAAGGCCCGCGCGGCGGCCCCGGCATGCGCGAGATGCTGTCGACCACGGCGGTGCTCTCGGGCCAGGACATAGGCGCCAAGGTGGCGCTGATCACCGACGGGCGGTTCTCGGGCGGCACCCGGGGCCTGTGCGTCGGCCACGTCTGCCCCGAGGCGGCGGTGGGCGGGCCCATCGCCCTCATCCGCGACGGCGACGTGCTCAGCATCGACGCCGAGGCCGGCACCGTGGACGTGGACCTGTCCGCGGCCGAGCTCGACGAGCGGCGCAAGGCGTGGACGCCGCGCCGGACCGATTACCAGTCGGGCGCCATCTGGCGCTACGCCCAGACCGTCGGCAGCGCCGCCAAGGGCGCGGTCACCCACCCGGGCGCCGGGGCGGAGAGCCACTGCTACGCCGATATCTGAGGGAACGGGCGGGGAGCGCGCAGCCGTGCCCGGTACCGGCGCCATAGGGGCCGAGCTCGACCTCGACTTCGTGCGCCGCCGGTTCCCGGCCCTGGGCGACGCGCGCACCGGGGCGTGGGCGTTCTTCGAGAACGCCGGCGGCAGCTACGTGCCGCGGACGGTGATCGACCATACGCGTGCCTACATGACCGAGTGCCAGGTCCAGCCCGGCGCGCCCTACGAGGCCTCGGCGCGGGCCGCCGAACGCATGGCCGACGGGCAACGGCTGATGGCGGCGATGATCAACGCCGAGGCCGACGAGGTCATCATCGGTCCCTCGACCACCACCAACGTCTACGTGCTGGCCCAGGCGCTCCGGCCGCTCTTCGCGCCCGGCGACGAGCTCATCGTCACCAACCTGGACCACGAGGCCAACAACGGCGCCTGGCGGCGGCTCGCCGAATTCGGCGTCACGGTGCGGGAATGGCGCGTCGATCCGTCGACGGCGGGGCTCGAAGTCGCCGGCCTCGAGGCCCTGCTCAGCGAGCGCACGCGGCTGGTCTGTTTCAGCCACTGTTCCAACGTCACCGGCGTCTTCAACGACGCCGCCCGGATCACGGAGGTGGCCCACGCGGCGGGCGCATTGGTGTGCGTCGACGGGGTGGCGTACGCGCCCCACCGGGCCGTCGACGTCAAGGCCCTGGACGCGGATTTCTACGCCCTCAGCCTGTACAAGCTGTACGGGCCGCACCTGGGGCTGCTGTACGGCAAGCGCCAGCACCTGTTGACGGCGCGGGCGCAGAACCATTTCTTCATCGGCGAGGACCAGATCCCCCTCAAGCTCAATCCCGGCGGCCCCAACCACGAACTCACCGCGGCGCTGGCCGGCGTCGCCGATTATTTCGACGCCCTCTACGGCCACCACGTCACAGGATCCGAAAACAGCCTGAACGGGCGGGCGCGGGCGGTCTTCGGCCTCATCGCCGCCCACGAGGAAAGGCTCGGCCGCCGTTTCGCCGATTTCCTGTCGTCGAAGCCCGGCGTGCGCCTGCTCGGCGGCCGCACCGGCGCCGCGGGCGAGGGCGCGCCGACGTTCTCGTTCCTGGTCGACGGCAGGCGCTCGGCCGACATCCCGCCCCTGCTGGAGGGCGCCAGGGTGGCCATCGGAAGCGGCCACTTCTACGCCTACCGCCTGATGGAGGCGCTGGGCGTCGATCCCGAGGACGGCGTGGTGCGCGCCTCCATGGTCCACTACAACTCAGAAGAAGAGGTGGAGCGCCTGATCCGGGCGCTCGACCAGGTGATCTAGCAGGCTGCTGAAAAAGGGCGTTGCTGGTGCCTTATGCTTCGAGACGGC